>CAJWRZ010000083.1 GCA_913045955.1 uncultured Puniceicoccaceae bacterium | reverse complement strand
GATTGATAGCATCGGCTCCGTATCCAAGGAGCAAAGCAAAGTGCTGGACTTCTCTGGGTTCTGCAGACTCAACGATGATTGATACTTTGGTACGCGTTCCTTCTTTAATTAAATAATGATGCAGGCCGGATACGGCTAACAAAGTTGGAATAGGCGCTCTGTCCTTAGATACATCTCTGTCGGATAAGATTAAAATATTCACGCCATCTTTGATTGCACGGCTAGCGCTTTCAAAAAGTGCGCTTAAGGCGACCTCAAGTCCTGAGCCGTTAATAGCTTCAGAGGAATCTACAGAAAAAGTTATGGGCAATACTTTTGATTCAAAGTTTGGCTCATTGATTGATTGAAGCTTTGTAAATTGGGCTCCATCAAGGAGCGGTGACTCAAGTTTAATCATTCTGCAGGATGCAGGTTGCGGATTGGTTAAGTCGCCTTCTGAGCCCAAGAAAGTTATACTCGCTGTGACCAACTCTTCTCTGATTGGATCAATTGGAGGGTTTGTTACTTGTGCAAATAATTGCTTAAAGTAGTTGTATAATAATTGAGGCTGGTCTGAGAGCACCGCTAATGGCGCATCATTGCCCATGGAGCCTAATGGCTGTTTCCCACTTTTAGCACTGGGTGAGAGTAAAAATCTCAGATCCTCAAAAGTAAAACCAAAAGCCTGCTGCCGATTCTCCACAGTCTCATAATTATCTTCGGCAATAGCACTATTCAGGGGCAAGTCAGATAAATGAAGCCTATTTTCTTTAAGCCAATCGCCATAGGGTTGTTCTATTGAAATCGCTTTTTTAAGTTCACTATCGTCAATAATTTTTCCTTCTTTCATATCGACGAGGAACATTCTTCCCGGCTCAAGACGACCTTTTTTGATCACGGTTTTTGGGTCTATATTTTCGAGGACACCGACCTCAGAAGCTAAAATAATCTTATCGTCGGAAGTTATGTAATAACGCGAAGGTCTTAAGCCATTACGATCGAGGGTTGCACCCACTTGAACACCATCGGACATGGCCATAGAGGCGGGACCATCCCAAGGCTCCATTAAGCAGGCGTGGAATTCATAAAAGTCACGCTTGTGTTGTGGCATGTTTTTATGACGCTCCCAGGGCTCTGGAATCATCATCATCATAGCATGTGCCAAGCTCCTTCCGGATAAGACTAGAAACTCCAAGCAGTTATCGAATCTTTGAGAATCAGAGCCATCTTCCCGAATAATCGGCAATATTTTTTCCAAGTCATCGCCAAAGACCTCACCAGCTAATTGCATTTGACGCGCGTAGAGCCAATTTTCGTTTCCCCGAACCGTGTTAATCTCACCATTATGGCAGATGTACCTGAAGGGCTGCGCTCTGGGCCAACTAGGAAATGTATTTGTGGAAAATCTTGAGTGTGTCAGCGCAAGAGCAGAATCCATTGCTTCATGGGATAGGTCGGGGAAGTAGGGCTCTAGCTGACCCGTTGTCAACATCCCCTTGTAGGTCATTGTGCGACTGGATAAAGAGCTGATGTAGAAATCAGATTCTTCGGAGCAATTGTAGCGTAATCGGTAAGTCGCGAGTCGGCGAACGATATAGAGCTTCCTTTCAAAAGCTAAGCCGGGCTCTATATTATCGCTTCGGCCAATAAAGAATTGGCGCATAAAGGGTTCGCATGCCGCAGAGGCTTTGCCGAGTATTTCACTCTTTACGGGGACATCTCGCCATCCAATTAACTGAAGACCTACTTCTTTAATGATGGCGTTAATTTCGTTTTCTTCTTTGGCCCGTACTCCATCATCTTTAGATAAATAAGCAAAGCCTACTCCGTAATCGCCTTCATTGGGCACTTCAAATCCACATTCGCCCGGACATACGGCTTTGAAAAAGTTATGGGGGAGCTGAATAAATAAACCGGCACCATCTCCGGTAATAGGGTCACAACCACAACCACCTCTATGGTCTAGGTTAACACAAATTTTCAAAGCCCCTTTGATGATGCTTTGTGATTTGCGCCCCTTCATATCTACAATAAGCCCTATGCCACAATTTTCATGCTCAAATTGTGGATCATACAAGCCTTGGGCTTTGGGCGAAGAGTAGTTTTTTTCCATTAATTATTTAAAGTGAGGAGTTAAAATTAGTTAGAGTGCGGGCTGTCTTAGACAATAAAGGTTATGTAAAGAGTGAAAATTTCGAATTTAATTTAAAGATTATGGATGTCTATGAGAAAATTTTTGGATTTTTGTTATTAGAATAGTTAAAAAAACCGAGTAAAAACTCGGTTTAAAAATAATTATTTTACGAGTTTTAGAAGAATCTAATGGTTTTAGATCGCATGGCTTCATGCTCTTCATCGGTACAGGCGGCGTCTATAGGGGCTTCTGGGGCTAGGTCGTTAGTTTCAATCAAGCCATTGCTGAGCAAATAGTTTTCTACTTCCTCTCCGCTTACATCAGCTAGCATCACGCCTTCTACCACAACACAAGGTGAAAGGGGTTGTCCGGACTTTTCAACCATTTCTGCGTACTGTTCGGGTTTGTTAATAATATCACGATCTTCGTATTCCAAATTGTATTTCTTCATTATGGCTCGAACACCCATACTCCAACCGCAGGTTGGTTTTAGATATGCTATTATTTTCATACTCGTTAATCTGTATAACTTTTTAATTTTGTCAACATGCATGCCTTCACTAAATTTTATTTATTTTTCAGGTATTGCAGTCACAATTCGCCAATTATTCTCAATAGTTCGACC
>CAJWRZ010000082.1 GCA_913045955.1 uncultured Puniceicoccaceae bacterium | reverse complement strand
AAGAAATCACAATTCCTTATCATCACTCACAATAAGAGAACTATATCGAATGCTGATACTGTATTTGGTGTGACCATGCCGGAGAAGGGCGTTTCTAAATTAATTTCGATGCGCTTTAATAAAAATAACGAAAGCCAAATGATATCTCTTTCATAAGAGAATAACAAAATATGGCATTTCTTAATCTTAAAAACATCAACCCTAGGTGCCTAACTTATGATTGATTTAAGGTTCGAAACATTAGCTCTATTTTGGGTCTCAACTGGCATTGTCGTTCTTTTGATACTTTGGTATTATTACGATAAGAGACAAAGAGATTTTATGCGCGCCGAACAGATGCAGACGGTTTTTCACTGTATAAAATGTAAGCATATATACGCTGAAAAAACTGCTGTGGGTAGATGCGTATGCCCCAAATGTGGTTTCGAAAATTCACAACTTCAATTTTAAAGAATTGCAAAAATCAATGATTGATTTTGCTTAGTAACATAATTTTTAAAATATATATTTCAAATGGCAGATACAATAGCAGTTTTAGACTTTGGTTCACAATACACGCAAGTAATTGCTAGAAGAATAAGGGAGCTTAAGGTGTTATCGCGGATTTATCCCTACAACACTAAAGCCAGCGTATTGAAAAAAAATGGGGTCAAAGGGATCATCTTATCAGGGGGTCCTTCGTCCGTATTGAGTAAAGGGTCGCCGAAGCCGGACAAGAAGATTTTTGAAATGGGGGTTCCTGTGTTGGGGATTTGCTACGGCGAGCAACTATTAGCGTATATGTTAGGCGGTAAAGTCTCTAAAAGTACTGAAAGGGAATTTGGCCACGGAACTCTAAAGATTGCAAAAAAGGGTAGATTATTCGCTTCCCTTCCTAAGGAATTAAGCGTTTGGAATTCTCATGGGGATCGTTTAACAAAACTGCCTAAAGGTTTTGAGGCAATTGCTTCAACGGAGAATTCTCCATATGCGACGATTCAAAATGTTGAAAAAGATTTTTACGGGATACAATTTCACCCTGAAGTTGCGCATAGTGAGCAAGGCTTAGAGGTTTTGCGGAATTTCTTGATAAAGATTTGTGGTGCGAAGCCCGAATGGTCTATGAGTAGCTACATCAAGCAATCTGTTGAAGCTATTCGCAAGCAGGTGGGCGACAAGCGTGTGATCCTAGGATTGAGTGGCGGTGTGGATTCTTCGGTGGCCGCTGCACTTATTCATAAGGCAATTGGTAGACAGTTGACCTGTGTATTTGTTGATAATGGTTTACTCAGACTTAACGAACGAGAAAATGTAAAAAAGCTATACCAAGATCATTTTGATTTGGATGTTCGCGTTGCCACTAAAGCTAACTTATTTTTATCACGCCTTAAAGGAGTGTCAGACCCCGAGAAGAAAAGAAAGATTATTGGTAACACCTTCGTTGAAGTTTTTGATGAAGCGGTCACCCGGCTAAAGACAAAAGGCGACTACCAATTCCTCGCCCAAGGAACGCTCTATCCGGATGTCATTGAATCTGTGGCTATTGACGGTAATCCAGCGGCTTTGATAAAAAGCCACCACAATGTAGGCGGTTTGCCTAAGAAGATGCAGCTTAAATTACTCGAGCCTCTAAGAGAACTTTTTAAAGATGAGGTTAGAGAACTCGGCTCAAAACTAGGCCTACCTAAAGAAGTGGTCTGGAGGCAACCCTTCCCAGGCCCGGGATTGGGTGTCCGGGTGATGGGATCGATTCGTAAGAAAGATTTAGACGTATTACGTAAAGCGGACGCGATCCTTCATGAAGAAATGATGGCCGCTGATTTATATTATGAAGTCTGGCAATCCTTCTGTGTATTTTTGCCCGTTAAGACTGTCGGGGTGATGGGTGACGAAAGAACCTATGAGAATGTGGTTGCATTAAGAATCGTTGAAAGTGTCGATGCGATGACTGCGGATTGGTCAAGAGTTCCCTACGACGTATTGAGGGTTGTTTCAAATCGGATTATTAACGAAGTTTCTGGCTGCAACAGAGTGGTCCTTGATATCAGTTCTAAACCGCCCAGCACCATTGAGTGGGAGTAAATTAAATGTGCATTAAAGGAGCTCCTTGAATAAATGCTATTTTCCGTTATCTATATATTTTAAGACATGAATCATTTAGTTTATTCAGAAGGAAAAGATTTTGCTACTAAGCTCGAAAACTTTTGTAAAAAAGGGCAGGTAACTAATGCGGTCACGGACATAGTCCGTGACATATTAGAAGCGGTCAGTAAAAAAGGAGACCGTGCTGTTTTGGATTACACGGAGCAATTTGATGGAGCCCAATTGAAAGCTTCTCATTTAAGAGTGAAAGCTGAGGAACTAAAGGTAGCCTCAAAGTCGTTGTCTGCCTCAGACCGTAAGGCGATTCAAGAATCGATTCGCTTAGTCAAAGCTTTTCACAAGAAGACCCTTCCTAAAAATTGGTCTATGAAAAATGAGCACGGCGGCCGAGTGGGTGAGCGCTTCTATCCGATTGACCGAGTAGGACTTTATATCCCCGGCGGGAATGTCCCTTTAGTATCCACAGTTATCATGACTGCAACCCTTGCTAAATTAGCGGGCTGTCCTGAGATTATGGTTTGCACACCGCCCTCTAAGGAAGGGATTATCGCCCCCGCAATGTTAGCGACCCTCTCTATGATTGGAGTGACTGAAGTTTATAAAGTAGGCGGAGTCCAAGCTGTTGGGGCGATGACCTACGGGACAAAGACAATTAAGCCCGTCGATAAAATATATGGCCCCGGTAATGCCTTTGTAATGGAAGCTAAACGACAAGTTTTAGGCGCGGTTGGAATCGATCTTTTGCCTGGACCCAGTGAGATTATGGTGATTGCTGATAGTCAAGCTAAGCCAAAACATTTAGCTGCTGACTTATTGGCGCAAGCCGAGCACGGCAGTGGTAAAGAATTACTTTATTTCGCAACAACGAGTAAGCGTTTGATTAAACAAGTAGAACTTGAGTTAGACAAAGCCATTAAGAGTCTTTCGCATGCAAAAAAATGCGCAGAGATTCTTCAAAAACGCACTTTATTCATCCTTTGTAAGCAAATGGATCAAGCGATTGAAGTCGCTAACTTCATAGCTCCAGAACACCTTGAGTT
>CAJWRZ010000081.1 GCA_913045955.1 uncultured Puniceicoccaceae bacterium | reverse complement strand
GATGGGCTGGTGCACATACTCCCGACACCTGCTGGGTTGTCAGTGGCTGGGAACGCCTAGAACGCGAATATTCTATTCCATTTAAGATCAACAGTCATCAGTTGAAGAACGCCGAATTTGGCGTGTACGAGAAAGATGGTAATCTCCAAAATGTATACTTCTGGCATTTGGTCGGTGGCTCTCCTTTCAGTTATGAACAGAAAGAAATCCCCAATATATTTGGGGCCTTAATTGATATTCAAAAATACGGGCTCAATTTAAGGCAGGAACAATTTTTTATTCGCCTATCCAGCAATCGGAAAATTGAGGAATTGTCGCTGATTCCAGGCTTCGATAAAATTATAAAGGGTCTGGGGGAGCTCAATTTATCAATTGAGCAAAATGATTTAGCCAGCGCTCGAGCTATAAATTAAGAGAGCGGTCGTGCTGGATTGCCAAAAACGGTCTCATTTTCTAGAACCGCTCTTATAACAACTGACCCTGCGCCAATCACCGCGGATGTACCCACTGTTTTCTTTGGAATAACGCGGGCGCCACTACCCATAAAAACAACTTCCCCTAATTGGACGCCCCCGGTTAAATCACAATGGGCACTGACCGTACTCCAGGCACCGATGGATACATCGTGGCCGGCTGTACTCATAATATTAATCATCGCCAGGGTACCAACTTTTACATCACAGGTTAAGATAACCTTGGGCGCAATCACCACGCCTTGTCCTATCACGCAGCGACGACCCACCCTTGCTGATGGATGAATTAACGATAAAAACTGAGCGCCGGCTTCTAATAGTGGCTTACAGATTGCTTTTTTTGAAGCAGGATCACCAATAGCGCAAATCAGAAGGTCGCCTTCCTTCACGCTATAGCTTTTGATTGTCCCAACAACCGAAGCCTCGATATCAAATCCATCTAAAGCCTTTAAGTTATCGTCTAGGAAACCCACGAATTGGTGCTCATTAGGATCATTGAGAACATCGTTCATCCACTCAAAAACTTCCCGGCCAAAGCCACCGGCACCGATGATATAAACCTGTTTCATGACACTTGCTTAGATTGGATTTTTTCGAATAAATTCATGACTGTTGCGCACGACTCAATCTCCCCTTTCTTCATGAGAACCCCATATTCCATGTCAATTGTATCGGTCAAAGTCAGCAAAGCTAGGGAATCCCATTCTTTAAGACTCGTAAAATCTGTCTCCCGAGAAATGGTTCCTGCATCAACCCCATAGAGAGCGTCCTCTACTTGTTCTATAAACTGCTCTATTTGCATATAAGATCTACAGTAGTAATACCTTGCATATTATACAAGCGGAGAATCCTTACTGTTTGTACTCAAGCCACTCTAGGCATTTAAGTGGCTCTAGAGGCAACAAACAACTCCCCCAGGATAAACCGACCCCGAATCCAGAAAAGATAAGCTTTTGGGGCTTAGAGGTCTTTTTATCGGTTAATTCATCGGCCAGCTCGTAAGCTAACGCCCCCGGAATAGAGGCTGAGCTGAGATTACCAAACGCGCCAAATGAGCGAATCGGCAATCTAGCCGGATCAATGCCCAAACGCTTGCCAATATTTTGTACCATATAGGTATTCGCCTGATGTAAAACCAGATAATCTAAGGACTCTAAAGGTAAATCGGCGACTTTTAATAAGGCTTTTATTGCCTCAGGAACTACCTCAATTGAAAAGTTAAAAACTGAAGCTCCATCCATAAATAAGTCTTCCTGGGTTCGGATATTACCCTCCGTATCCGTTGAAGCTTTGGCTGTTGCTTGAGAAATGGGGATTCGCGCACCCCCGGCCGGAACTTTAAGGGCCTCTGCACCCGTGCCATCCGAACCTAACTGAAACCAAGAAACTCCTGCCCCTGCTTGCTTCTGAACTAAAGTAGCACTGCCCCCATCCCCAAACAAGGATGCGGTTGCTTTATCCTGCGGGTTAACCATTCGGCTTAAGGTATCTCCGGTTAAAACGAGGATCTTATCCGAAGAGCCGTTGTTAATTAGAGAAAAGGCGAGCCAAAGTCCGTAAACAAAACCCGAACAGCCCAACCCAATATCTAAAGCCGCACAGCTTTTTTGACATCCCAAAAGTCCGTGCAGCAAGCTCGCATTACTCGGCTGCGAATGGTCTGGAGTCTGCGTAACAAATATAATGCCGTCGAGAGCCTCTGCACTGAGGTTTAAATTGCTCAAAAGCCGTTCGGAGGCTTGGTGGCACAAATCAAGAGCGGTGACTTCTTTCGGGGCAATTCGCCTTTGGTCAAAGCCTATAGTCTTTTTGAGGCGCTCAATTTGGCGCAGATTTCCTCCGTATAAGTCAATGTCTTGATCTATCGAATGGATGTGTTCCGGAACGACGGTTACAGATGCAGATACGGTTATATCCGTAAATGAGTTCGTAGGCATTCCACTAAATTGACATGAAACTCTTTAAAGTAAATCTTGTTTTACTTTTAAAATGCCTCCATTTTAGAAAATTATAAATATTAAACAAAGTCATTGCACCGCGTAAAAAAATTTAAACACTCACATTCACTCTCGCTCAAACCTAACTAAAAACTGAAAGGACTATTTTGGACTTAAAATCAATTAAACAAGTTATCGATTTAATGAAACGCTCAGAGCTCACCGAGTTCGAGATTGAAGAAGAAGGATTTAAACTTCGATTAAGCAGACAAACCGCTAATGCTTCGGCCCCTATTATCCAAAGCATTGCTCCTGCGAACCTTCCACAAGGAAGCACAGCACAAGCCGCCGACGCTGGAGAGAGTCAACCTGCTTCTGCTAAAGAAGACCCAAATGTAGCGACGATCAAATCGCCTATGGTCGGCACCTTCTACAGTGCCGCTTCTCCTGAGAGTTCAAGCTTCACCGACGTTGGCAAAAAAATATCCAATGATTCAATAGTTTGTATCATCGAGGCCATGAAGGTTATGAATGAAATTCAAGCTGAGGTTAGTGGAACAATTACAGAAATTTTGGTGGAAGATGGTGATGCCATTGAATTTGGCCAGCCGCTCTTTAAATACAAAAAAGCTTAATATCTTAAATGATTAAAAAAGTTCTCATTGCGAATCGGGGAGAAATCGCACTTCGAATAGTTAGAGCCTGTAATGAATT
>CAJWRZ010000080.1 GCA_913045955.1 uncultured Puniceicoccaceae bacterium | reverse complement strand
CCTGTTTATATTGTAACTAAAGCCCTTTATAAATACCTAAACCAGAGTTGGGAGCATTTCATTGAAGATGAAAACAATAAGATCCCCGCAAATCTTTGCTGGAAATATGCGCAAAGTCTCCATAAGGGGGAATTGAATGTATTGCTTTCTATCCAAGCTTTAGACTTAGGCGATTATGGTTTGGCGATCTGCCACCTTAAAAATAGTTTATCGGAATTAAATAAGTCTTTAGACGTAATCGGCCAGCTAGAGCATGAAGATTCTGAATATCTCAGCGCCTTCCTAAAAGAACTCAAGATTCGTATTTTTGATTTACGAGAACTATGGATTAGGGTGATGGGCGACTGCCGATATGAATACCAAAGGCGCGGTGATAAAGAACAAGACTGATCCTCGAAACAGGATTTACCACTTCACTGCTTACTTTTACTTTTGTTAGGAACACTCTTAATTATGAAAATAATATTCCCACTTCTATGTTTCCTAGCAGCAACAGTGTGCCTAGGAAGTTCCCTCATAAACGGGCCGATGCTCTCTGATTTGACTTTCAGAGAAGCACAAATATGGGTTCAAGCCGATTCAGAGGCATCGGTTAGAGTTGAATATTTCGATGAGAATAATCCCAAAAATACTCACTTCACCTCAAAAGTCCTAACCGAAGATTCCAGTGCTCATACCGCTAACTTAATTTTATCAAAAGTAGAACCTGGTATCCAATACCGTTATCGGATTGAGCTGAATGGTGAAATTCTAAAACCCTACTATAGCTTCACTAGCCCAGTCTATTTTCATGAGAAAGCCCCTCCTCCAGATGTAAAGCTAGCTTTGGCAGGTGCACATTATAATTTAGATGGTCCTTTCGAGCCTCCTTACAGCAAATATGGAGGCGCCTATAGCATCTTCCAAAAAATATATGAAGAAAAGCCTGATTTAATGCTTTGGGTTGGTAATACCGCACATATTAGGGAAAGCGACCAAGATTCAAGAAGCGGTTACCTTAAACGCTACACTAAAGCGCGCGACGGGATAAAGCCAAATGCTCTACTTGCGGAAATTCCCCATTATGCAGTTTGGAGTTCAGGTGATTATGGATCACTGGATTCGGGTCGGGAAATGAGTTTAAAGGCTACAGCCCAAGCTGCCTTTATAAACTTTTGGCCTAAATCAGGATCCGTGGTGCATCAAGATGCCTTATGCTACAGTCACAAAATTTCCGACATGGAGTTATTCTTTTTAGATTCCCAGTCTCAAAGAGATTCAAATAACAACCCTAGTAAAATCCCCGAAATATTCAGTAGCCAACAAATTGCATGGCTTAAACAAGCCTTAATCGAAAGTAAGGCTACCTTTAAGCTTATTGTTTCTGGCGCGCCTATATTGAACCCGTCTAAAGAGAAGAAGAACTTTTCTTTTTCCGAAATAGAAAAAGCACAATTATTAGAACATTTTAAAACCCATAAGATAGAAGGTTTGTTATTCGTCTCCGGTGGTTCTTACAAGGGCGAGCTTACCCGAATCGTCCACTCCAGCTTTTATAGTTTTCATGACTTAACAGTTGGGCCTTCCACGGCCAGCCCCTTAGATTCAGATTCAGAATTGAATTTCTTCAGAATACCAGGCACCAATACGTTTGAGCGACAATACGCGACGATAGAGGTATACGGCGAGGAAACAGACAGAAAACTTAAGATGACCGTGTTTAATTTAGCCGGTGTGGAACTTTGGTCTAGAATCATTGGGCAAAGAGAACTGACCGCCAATGAAGACAAAAATGATGCGTAATGAACGAAAGTCATAGCCTCACTATTTTGAATTAATCAAAATCATCAGCCTGCTTGAATAACTCAAATATTCCTCTAAATATAGAACATGGGACTTTCAGAAAAACAGGACAATCTAGTCGAAGAATTACAATTAATACCCGATGCGTATGAGCGATTGGGCTACTTAGTTGAATATGGCAAGAATTTACCCGCACTCGATGCCTCGCTAAAACTTGATAACTTTAAAATAGAAGGCTGCCTATCCCAGCTTTGGATTATCCCGAAATTTGAGGACGGGAAATGCTCTTTTCGATCTGAATCAGACTCCGCAATCGTCCATGGAATAGCCGGCCTTCTATGTGATTTTTACAGTGACCAGCCGCCTGAAGAAATATCCGCTAACAATGCCTCATTTTTAAGCGAGGTGGGCATTAACCAACACTTATCGCCCAACCGAAGGAACGGACTGAGCAAAATAGTAGAGTCTATTCAAAGATTTGCTGCATCTTGCGAAAAAGCGTAATGTGCAGTCCTAGCCGGACCATAGAAAATCAAAAATTGGATACTTTGAGCTAGCTTCAAAGCTTACTTTCGCTCAAAGACAATATGCCGGACGTCAATCATCCGGTTAGTGAATCCAGCAATACAATAGCTGAAATAGTAATTCCATTTTCTTTGAAAAGCTTCATCAAATCCTAATCGGCTGACTTCAGACTTTGCTTTGAGAAAATTCTCCTGCCATAGAGTGAGCGTTTTAGCATAGTCTTGACCAAAAGAGGCAACTTCAGAGATTTCAAAATCAGGAATACTCGCAATATGTTTTTCAATAATACCCATTGATGGTAAATGACCTCCGGGGAATATATGCTTTTGGATCCAGTCGCAGCTTCGAGCGTAGTCTTCATAATCCTGGTCCCTAATCGTAATGGCTTGAATCACCGCTCGGCCCTTAGGTTTGAGTGCCTTACGAATAACCTTAAAGTACTCTTCTAAATATTCTTGGCCGACCGCTTCAATCATCTCACAGGATATAACCGCATCATAAAGCCCGCGCTCTTCTCTATAATCCTGCATGTGAATTTCAATAGAACCCTCCAAGCCCGCTTCGCTTATCCGCGCTTGGGTTAAATCAAACTGTTCTTTTGAAAGCGTAATGGTTTTAACTAGGCAACCCCTCTGCGCAGCTTCTATAGCCAAGGCACCCCAGCCTGAGCCAATTTCGAGGATACGATTACCCGAATCTATTTCAGAAAGGTCTAATATCCGTTTAATTTTATTTATTTGGGCCGACTCTAAGCTCATTTCTTGACCTTCAAATAAAGCGGATGAGTAGGTCATCGTCTGATCTAGAAATGTCTTATAAAATTCATTACTTAAATCATAGTGCGCCTGAATATTAGAAAGACTTTTTTTCTTGGAATTCCTTCTTAATAGGTGGAGACCTCGATTCATTAGGCGGCTGAAAAAAGAAATACCCTTTTGTAAAAATCCAAATTTTTCACAGTTGCCGCTGAGGACCACTAAGAGTTTCGAGAGATCCGGAGATGACCATAAGCCCTCAACGTAAGCTTCGCCAAGCGCTACACTGCCTCCTAAAATAACCTTACGATAAAACGAAGCATCGTGGATCTCCATAAGAGCCGGTTGCTCGGATTTTTCTCCGTAGGAGCTTACGGTTCCATCAGAATTTATAACGCGTAAAGAGCCTTTAGAAAGCGCTTTAAGAACGGCCGACCAAGTAAACTTCCAGATATTTAAGGAGATTCTGGGTGCGGTCTTTATTTTGGGTTCTTTAACTTTATTCATCGCTTATCGAA
>CAJWRZ010000079.1 GCA_913045955.1 uncultured Puniceicoccaceae bacterium | reverse complement strand
ATATGATTATTCTTGGGAAGAAGGAAGCCGAAGAAAATAAGATTTCCGTAAGATCACGCGCCAATAAATCGCTCGAGGCTTTTGATACCTTAGAGGCATTCACTGAAGCACTTAGAGAAAATATTGGGGATAAAGTACTGCCAGATCCTAAAACCTGACAGACTAAGAAGCCTTGACTTCAAAGCGTCGGTGGTTTTCATAAGCCGTTCAATGCCAGGGTAGCTCAGTGGTAGAGCAGAGGACTCATAAGCCTTTGGTCGGGAGTTCAAATCTCCCCCTTGGCACCATTATTTTTTAAGATGTTTACAGGTATTGTAGAAGAAACAGGCATCGTCCGTTCTTTTGAGGAACGTAGTGATGCTTGGCGCCTAGTAATCGAAGCAGCGCAAATACTCAGCGATATAAAGCTCGGTGATAGTGTATCGGTCAATGGATGCTGCTTAACTGTAGTTCAGATTGAAGGCTCACTGCTCTCATTTGACTTATTAGAGGAATCAATCCGCAAAACATCGATTGAATCTGCCACCGATGGAACTAAAGTGAACCTTGAACGCGCCCTACTTCCGACCACACGAATGGGCGGGCATTTTGTATCCGGTCATGTTGATGGTTCAGGTACCATTAAAACAATTGAACAAAAGGGTAAAGATACGCTCTTTGAGATTCAGCCAAATGATTTAGAGGCTTTAAAATATGTTGTGCCTAAAGGCTGTATAACCCTAGATGGAATTTCCCTAACGGTTTACGCTGTTAGTGATTCAAGTTTTACGGTCTGGCTAATCCCACATACTTTAGAAGTGACCAACCTTCATGGTAAAGCGGTCGATGATTCTATAAATATTGAATATGACTTAGTGGCTAAGTACGTCGAAAAACTAGGCCTTCACCAATAATCTTTTAGCAGATATTTCATTGAGCTTGTCTCAATTCGGAATTCTGTAAAATTACCCTCATGGCAATAGAAGACATTATTATTTTAGGAACTGGCTGCGCTGGACTGACAGCCGCTATTTACACTGGGCGCGCCCAACTAAACCCCTTAGTGCTGGAAGGCTCCCAACCTGGTGGTCAACTAACCACGACCTCTGAAGTCGAGAATTTTCCCGGATTCCCCGAAGGTATTGATGGTTATATGATGATGGATAATCTACGCAAACAAGCAGCCCGTTTTGGAGCACGCTATGAACACGCAAAGGTAGATTCTATTGAGCTCGATGGAGATAAGAAAATCTTGCACGCAGGCGATAAGACTTTTGAAGCTCGGATTGTGATTATAGCAACAGGAGCGCGGCCAAGATTATTAGGCATTCCAGGTGAACAGGAAATGTACGGCGGAAAAGGCGTAACAACCTGCGCAACCTGTGACGGCGCCTTTTACCGAGATATGGACGTGACTGTAATAGGTGGCGGCGACTCCGCATGTGAGGAAGCTTTATTTTTAACACGCTTTTGCTCGAAGGTAACTTTAGTTCATCGAAGGGATACTTTAAGGGCTTCAAAAATAATGGCGGAACGTACCCTAGCACATGAAAAGATTGAGGTCTGCTGGAATGCCAGCCCCGAAGCCGTACTGGCCGATGAATCAGGAAATGCACGTGCCTTAAAAGTTAAGAAATTGGATTCAGGAGACTCAGTTGAGATTCCATGCAAAGGCGTCTTCATTGCCATTGGGCACATCCCGAATACAGATTTTGTCGAAGGACTTTTGGAACGCGATGAGAATGGCTATATTGTCCCCGAAACAGGCAGTCAGGTTCAAACATCGGTCCCAGGGCTATATGCGGCTGGTGACTGCGTTGACCACATCTACCGCCAAGCTATAACAGCAGCTGGAATGGGATGCCAATCAGCCATTGAAGCCGAGCGATGGTTGGCTGAAAAAACTTAATTTTAAAAAATGGATTTATCGGACTTAAGAATACGTTACACTAAAGACAGCTTCAGCGAAGCTGATCGCCTTGATTGTCCTTTTACCCAGTTTGAAAAATGGTTTTCTGAAGCAGTTGAATCGAAATTAGATGAGCCGAATGCCATGTGCTTGGCTACCCAATCCGCTCAAGGCAAACCGAGAACACGAATCGTATTGGTTAAAGACTTCTCAAAAGATGGACTGATCTTTTACACAAATTATGAAAGTGCAAAATCTCAAGCAATGGACCTCCACAAAGATGTATCGGTTAATTTCGTTTGGCATCCCTTGCAAAGGCAGATTAATATTCAAGGACGAACTGAAAAAGTAACCCGAGAGACTTCCGAGCAATATTTCCACAGTAGACCTAGAGGCAGTCAGTTGGGGGCTTGGGTATCACCCCAGAGTTCAATCATTGAATCACGTGCCGTACTTGAAGAGCGCTTGAAAGAATTTGAAGAACGCTTTGAAGGCAAGCCGATCCCTCTTCCCGATAACTGGGGTGGCATTCGTATCATTCCTTCAAGATTTGAATTTTGGCAAGGCCGGGATAACCGCCTGCATGATCGCTTTGAATATCTGCTCACCAAGGATACGTGGACAATTAACCGATTAGCCCCTTAAATAAAATCAAAGGAAATTATTATGCTCTACCAATCTGATAAATTATTACTAATTGCTGGCCCCTGCTCATTAGAAAGCATTGATTTATGCCGCCAAGTTGCCGACAGCTTAGCTAAATTGCAGCAAACCTATCCTGCATTAAATATCGTTTTTAAAGGCTCATTTGATAAAGCCAACCGTACTTCAGTGAGTAGTAAACGAGGCACTGGACTCGAAGAAGGCCTTAAAATATTCCAGACGATTAAAGAGGAATATGGCTTCAATACCTTAACGGATATTCATTTGCCGGAGCAGGCGAAGACCGTTGCTGAGGTTGTTGAAGTCCTTCAAATCCCTGCCTTCATGTGTCGCCAAACCGATTTACTCGAAGCCGCAGCTGAGACAGGGCGCGTTGTTAATGTAAAAAAAGGACAATTCCTATCGCCCCAAGAAATGGCTTTTGTTGTTAAGAAATTAGAATCTTTTAATGCAAAAGAAATTTGGCAAACCGAGCGCGGTTCAAGCTTTGGCTATCAGAACTTGGTAGTAGACATGCGAAGTTTTGGAATCCTCGAAGGCAATGGTCATCCTACAATTATAGACGCAACGCACAGCGTCCAGCTACCTGGTGCCAGCAATGGAAAAAGTGGCGGACAAAGAGAATTTGTACCGCTCCTTGCTAAAGCAGCAATTGCCGCAGGAGCCAATGGTGTGTTTTTAGAAACGCATCCCGACCCTGAGAATGCCTTATCCGATGCTGCCACACAGTTGCCACTTGAGGCCCTTCCTGAATTAGTTGAGCAGCTTCTGAAAATTAAATTAGCTCTGATCTAAAACCACTTAAAATTTATGCGCATCACTGGAGGTATTGCCCGAGGTATTCAACTAAAGGCCCCCAAAGGCGCGCACACTCGCCCGGCAACTGATCGATTCAGAGAGGCGATATTTTCAAGTATCAGTTCGAATATTAAAGACGCTTTATGTGTTGATCTCTTTGCTGGGACTGGAAGCTATGGTCTTGAAGCGCTCAGCCGCGGAGCCAAGTATTGTCTCTTTATTGAAAATAACCCTGAGGCAATCAGTTGCCTTAAGTCTAACCAAGAAGCTGTCGCAAAAAGCGCCCAGCTAGC
>CAJWRZ010000078.1 GCA_913045955.1 uncultured Puniceicoccaceae bacterium | reverse complement strand
CAATGGTGAAGACAAAGGCTATGATGATAACGCCTAAGAGTGAGATGAATATCCAGCGCCCGTGGCGAATAAGGTGGTTTTGAATCCAAGAGATCATAATATATAAATAAAGTGGTCGTTATGTAAATTTCTCCGATGAGCTCTGTCAACTCATTGATTATGCAAAATCATTCCAAAAGTAAGCCCGAGTATTTCATGAGGCAGAGGAAAAGAAAGCTACTCGCATTAAAGAAAGCATGGAAGAACATCGCCTGACGAATCGACCCACTTGACTCATAGATCCTAACAAGCACAAAGCCTATGAGAACTAAGGGCAAAAATGAATTCAAATTATTGTGGACTAGCGCAAAAAGAAAGGCGGTGGATAGTTGAGCCAAGAGCAAAGGGAATTTACCTTTCAAAAAGCGATATAAGCAGCCTCTAAACAAAATCTCCTCGGTGATCGGAGCTAAAACAATCGCTAATAGACCTAAGAGTAAAAACTGTGTTATTGAAATATCCTGAGCCAAAAGCTCAACAATCGGTTGGATTGGGAATTCATCAATCAATGAAAGACTTTGTAGGATACTTAAAATTAAATTCCAGAGTAGGGCGCTGATCCAAATGACCGGTAGAATTTGGATGAAAGTCGTGAAAGCCTGTTTTAGGTCATCGGATACCTTAGAGGGCACTGTACTGAGTTTCAGCGGAGGTGCTGATGTGTAATATTTTCTAAAAAGACTGAAGGCTAATAAAACCGGAAGGTGTAGGGAGAGGATGCTTAAAAATGCAATTTTGGGGTCTAGTAAGTCAGGCTCTAAATCAGCGTTTTCAGGAAGCAAGGGACTCACGAAGCTTTGGGCTGCTAAGATGCTTAAAAATATAATAAAAATAAAAATCCCAAAATCAGTCCATGAGATTGGCCAAGAGTTCAGTCTTTGATCGTTGCAACCGAAGCGTAGAGGATTACGCGATGCTGGCTTCATCCAAAAATAAAGGCTTCCTCCCACAATCGAAAAGAAAAGTAGGCTGATCATTAAAGCACTCGAATTTGGCTCGGTCATTGCGGCTAAAAAGGGTCTATCGTAAACGGAAGACTTCCTTGCCTCCAACGAAGGTTGCTTTCACTTGACCTTTTAAAGTTCTACCAATCCAGGGGCAGTTCTTTGATTTGCTTTTGAAAGCTTCAGGATCCACTTTCCATTTTTGGTTAGGATCAAAGATACAAATATCAGCCGCGGCACCCTCACTTAAAGTACCCGCATCTAAATCGCAGATAGCCGCACCTTTGTAAGTCATCAGCGCAATAACTTCACTGAGCGTGAACCGCTGAGTGTGATAGAGTGTTCCAAGAATACTGGCTAAGGCATTCTCTAAGCCAATGATGCCGAAAGGGGCTTTCTCAAATTCACAATCTTTCTCGGTAGGGCTGTGGGGCGCGTGGTCGGTAGCGATACAATCTAAAGTTCCGTCTTTAAGTCCTTCAATCAAAGCTTCTCGATCTTTATCTGTTCTGAGCGGTGGATTCATCTTATAAAGCGTATTGTAATCGCCGATCGAGGCATCGTTGAATTCTATGTGGTGCGGACTGGCTTCACCGGTGACCGGGATGCCTTTAGCTTTAGCATTTCTTAATAATTCTACCGAATGATAAGAGCTTACATGTTGCATATGGATCCTTGCACCCGTTAATTCCGAGAGGATTATATTACGCGCCACTATAATATCTTCAGCCGCTCTTGGCCAGCCTCTCAGTCCGAGCTTAACGGAGACTTCACCTTCGTGCATCACCGCGCCTTCAGTCAGACTGGCATCTTGGCAATGGTCCATGATCGGCAAGTTAAAGAGGGTCGCGTACTCGACAGCTCGGCGCATGATTTCATTGTTCTGCACACAAATACCATCATCAGTCACCGCTACGATGCCCGCTTGTTTGAGCTGACCGGTCGGTGCTAGATGTTCGCCCTTCATCCCAAGGGTTAAGCAGCCAGTGGTATGGACATTAATGACTGCATCCTTCTCAATGCTGTTGTTGATGCGTTCGAGGGTCCCGGCATTATCACAAACTGGATTGGTGTTGGGCATGCAAACAACAGTTGTATAGCCGCCGGCTGCACCGGCCCTAGAGCCACTGGCGATATCTTCTTTGTGCGTTTGTCCGGGCTCACGGAAATGAACGTGTATGTCGACAAGACCCGGAGCAACCACCAAGCCTTGAGCATCAAAAACCGTTGCTTTAGCTTGTTCTTGTTTAGTGAGGCTTTTGCAAATCAGCCCCTCTTTTACAAAAAGATCTCCAATCGCTTCTCTTTTATTAATCGGGTCTATGACTAGCCCATTTTTAATCCATAAATAATGACTCATTTTAAATACTTGTTATCGCTCAGTAAGCTTCGCTTTTAAAGGTAGGGTGATCTTCGTTTTTAAATGTGCGCTATGACATAAGTGCAATAAAGCCATCCTTATGAAGACACCATTTTTGACTTGGTCTAAAATAACTGAGTTGTTGGAGTCGGCTAATTTTGAATCGATTTCTACGCCTCGATTGATCGGGCCTGGATGCATGATGACTGCATTAGGCTTGAGCCAGTGAGCGCGCCTTTCATTCAGACCAAAGCTCGTAGTGTACTCGCCAATAGAAGGGAAGTGGGTTGAAGTTTGTCGTTCGTGCTGTATCCGTAAAAGCATGATGGCATCGGCATCCTCTAAGGCTTCCTTTAGATTATGGGAGACGCGTACGCCCATTGCTTCGAATGCTTTAGGTACTAGGGTATTCGGTCCGGCTAAAGTCACCTTGGCCCCCAACTTTTTGAGGCAATGAATGTTGGAACGGGCTACTCGGCTGAATAATATATCCCCTAAGATCGTCACCTTTTTATTTTTTAGATCGCCTAAGCGTTCTTTTAAAGTGAAGGCATCGAGTAAGGCCTGCGTCGGGTGCGCATGGGAACCATCACCGGCATTGACTACAGGGATGTCGACGGCTTCTGAAAGGTATTGAGCTGCCCCAGATGCAGAATGGCGCATGATGATTAGGTCGGCGCCGAGCGCGACTAAATTGCGGGCTGTATCTTTGAGGGATTCGCCTTTGCTCAAACTACTGGCATCACCACTTATGGTTAAGGTGTCGGCTGAGAGTTTTTTTGTGGCAATCTCAAAAGCAAGGCGTGTTCGGGTGCTCGGCTCAAGAAAGAGGTTAATGACGGTTCTGCCGGCTAGGGAATCAAACTTGAGCGTCCCTTTTTCTGCGGCGGACTTGTAAGATTGGGCTAATGAAAAAATGGTTTCTATTTCAGTTCGAGATAAGGGTTCGATACTGATTAGGCTTTTTTTAGTCCAATTTATTTCATCAATCATCATTTAAGATACTCTTTAATAATTACATATTTAATTAAAATACAAGCGGTTAATTGTTAAATAATCCTTAATCATCAAAAGAGAAATGGTATTTTGCCTATTGTCATCCTTGGCTTTATCATTCTACTATATTCCTCAATCTTGTTCATTGAAAGTCCTTTCCAATCAAAGCGGTTCTTAATTCTAGCATAATCCATTTTATTTTTTTTAATTTGGGGGTGTAACGGATTCGACCTCTTGCCGTAGCCTGTGGCTGCATGTCGGAGATAATGGAGGCTCCGTATCAATCCATTATAAAAATTAATTGGCGAAGAACAATTCGCTCTTGCTGCTTAGTTCAGCAACGTCTC
>CAJWRZ010000077.1 GCA_913045955.1 uncultured Puniceicoccaceae bacterium | reverse complement strand
TATTTTTTGAATCTTGCATTTTTATGGATGTCCTTTTTTGAGGAGACCCTTTGCGAAGCTGATATTGTACAGATTGAGATCATCAATATTATGAAAAATCTTTTCTATATCGGTATATACTTTGGATAAGACCTTGAAGTATAAAACAGCTTAGGACAAAGGAGCCTCCGTAACTTAGAAAAGGAAGCGGTAGTCCTGTAATCGGTGTTATGCCTATAGCCATTCCAATATTTATGAAAAAGTGGACGAGAAAAAGAATGCTTATTCCAATAGCAAGTTGCGAACCAAAGCTATCACGAGCTAATCCTGCAATTCGTATCCCGTTTGCGACTAATAGACTGAACAGTCCAATTATTAAGGTGCTTCCTAAAAAACCAGTTTCTTCCGCTAAAACGGAGAAAATGAAATCATTGTGGGCTACTGCTTTAGGCAGATAGCCGAGTTGGGCTTGGGTTCCTTTTAAAAAACCTTTGCCGAGAAGGCCTCCAGTTGCAGTTGAGATCTTTGCTTGATTAGCATTCCAGCTGGCACCGGTGCCTGAGGGATCAACTACTTTGGGGGCGATAAAAGTTAAAATTCTATTCCTTTGGTAATTATGTAGAGGAATAACAGAATTAAAATTTGAGTTTTGAATCTGTTCGTTGTTTGAGTTCTGAACAGTGTTAAGGTGACGACTATAATGGTAAATATCCAAACAAAGAATCGAAAAAATCACTGCAAATATTACAAATGCAGATAAGAAAAATTTCTTCGATAAATTAGATACGTATAAAAGAGAAAATATCATGGGAGGAAATACCAATGCTGACCCTAAGTCTGGTTGAATAAAAATCAACAGCATTGGAACTAGGAAGATAAATATTATTTTTAATAGAACTACAAGGGATTCTTTTACATTTTCTAAATTCGAACGCGCCAAAAGACTTGCGGCCATAATCAATGTTCCAATCTTGGCAGCCTCTGTGGGTTGAACCGTAGTCAGCCCGAGATTTACCCAGCGACGGGCGCCCATCATTTCAACGCTGAATGGACTTAACGGAGTCGCCATCAAAAGTCCCAACAAGCCAAAGAAATAAATGAAGTGTGCGTATTTGAGAATATATTTATAATTGATCAGTGAGGTGACCCCGTATGCAAGAGCTCCCAAGCAGACCCAGACAAGTTGCTTTTTCCAATCATCGCCGCCGAGTGTTGATTGAGCAGAGAAGATAAATAGGATACCCGCGATGGATAATATAAAAATACATAGGGGATTTATAAGATCAAAGTGAATCGAATCTTTAGTCCCCTTCAAGCTGTTGAAGCTATTTTTAGAGATGCTTTTTAGGGGCTTCATTTAGGTTTAATTGACATCCCCTAAATAAGGGTTCTCGAATGTTAATTTATTTTCCTTTAGAAACGGAATGAGGAATTTCGGCAGGAAATTATAAGCATCAATCGAGCCCAAAGGGATCCATTCATAGCCAACTTGCTGCTTATCCTTCTCATGACCTTTGCCTAAAAAAGAAGCATCTATCAGAGAACACCGAAAGACATGCTCGATTTGGTGAAAATCCTTATGCCTTGGGTCAAAATTATGATTTTTACCAATGTACTCACGCGAGTAAATTAATGCGCCGACATCAACAGCAACTCCAAGTTCTTCCTGACATTCGCGTTTAACGGTCTGTGCTAAAGACTCGCCATGATGTTGACCTCCGCCCGGCAAGATAAAGAATTCACCCTTTGCATTGCGCATAGATACCGACAAAAGTTTATTGTCGGAAATAATTAGGGCTCTAGCGGCTGATCGAATACTTTGCATGACGGTCGTAATTTTTTGATTTCACTTCTATACTTTGCGTAGTATCTTTTATCAATTCATTTTATTATTATACAAAAAAACTTTCGCTTTTCGACATGAATAATTTCCATCCGCAAGATCCGAAAGACCCTCAAGACGAGACTATCCGTCAAAAGATAGACCATTACTTTGCTTTTGATAAGCCAGCATTAGAAACTTTTATAGTTTATGTTGATGAGAGTAATTTCTCTTTAGTGGATTGGTTGGGATCACTCGATTTTTTGCGTAACTGGTTGTTCAAACAGCATCTTGAGCTTGGGCTGATTGACTCGATTGAATACCTCCATTGTGCTTCGAAAATTGCACCTAATGGCCAATCCTTAAGTACTTTAGCCAGGCTTACCGAAGAGTTTCTTGAGCTCTACGGCTGCGAGCGCGCAACAAAAATAGAATAGGGATCGCTTTTGTCTTTGATTTATTTCGAGATAACACTATCTGCTTAAAGTATAAATTATGGTTGAGAGAATCACAGAGCCCGTAACCCACGCTAAGGTCTTAGAGTTGATTGAAGCAAACGAATTGAAGTCAGCTGTAGAGCGCTTGCTTACTTGGATGGAACCCGAAATTGCCGACTTATTAATCCAGCTCAAAAAGTCCCAACAAATTTTAGT
The DNA here is from genome assembly GCA_913045955.1 of uncultured Puniceicoccaceae bacterium. Lineage (GTDB taxonomy): Bacteria > Verrucomicrobiota > Verrucomicrobiia > Opitutales > Coraliomargaritaceae. The sequence goes on along the minus strand of CAJWRZ010000077.1, from coordinate 1,460 downwards.
TTACAGAGCACTGCCTCGCCAAAGAGCCGCGGACGTATTTTCACATTTGGATCCAAATGACCAAGATGGGTTGCTCAAAGCCCTGACCGATGGCGATACTCAAGCGCTCCTAGCGAACTTAAGTCCCGATGACCGTACGTCTTTATTGCAAGAGCTTCCCGCCAACGTAACGCACCGTTTGATGCAGCTATTGAGCCCCGAAGACCTCACCGAAGCCCGTCAATTATTGGGCTATCCTGAGGAAAGCGTCGGGCGTTTAATGACCCCAGAGTATATTCGATTACGCGCGGAATGGACCGTTGAGCAAGCATTAGCGCACATCAGAAAATATGGCCGTGATAGTGAGATCTTTAATATTTTATATGTCACTGAGGATAATGGTAAATTGATTGATAAAGTGCGCATGCGCCGTTTGATCTTCTCGCCGCAGGATAAAACAATTCGAGAATTATTGAATTATAATTGTATAAGTATTTCCGCTTTTGATGACCGTGAAGTGGCGGTTGAAATGATTAAAAAATACGACTTCAATGCACTCCCTGTTCTAGATTCAGATGGAGTTCTTGTAGGTATTGTTACAGTGGATGATATTTTTGATGTGGCTGAAGAAGAGGCCACCGAGGATATTCAATTAGGCGCGGCGGTGGCGCCCTTGGAATCAACTTATAGTTCAACAAACCCTTTTAAGCTTTTCAAAAAGCGGATAGGGTGGCTCTTGATTCTCATTTTGGTTAATTTGATTTCCGCAGCTGTGATTTCTAACCACGAAGATCATTTGATGGAATTTATCACTCTGGCTTTGTTCATGCCTTTAGTGATTGCCAGCGGTGGCAACAGCGGAGCGCAATCAGCCACTTTAATGGTGCGGGCCATCGCCACAGGAGACTTGAGGTCTAAGGATTGGGCCTCTGCGACCGCTAAAGAAATATTGGTCGGTATCTTTATGGGGTTAGCGATGGGTGCCCTTGCCTTCATTGTGGGTTGGCTCTACGGTGGGGAAAGTAACATCGCTCAAGTGATTGGTTTTAGTATGCTCATAATTGTTTTGGTTGCTAATATTTTTGGGGCTCTTTTACCTTTTGCCCTCGACCGAATGAATATTGATCCAGCGGTCGCGAGTAGCCCTTTGATAACTTCCATTATGGATGTCCTCGGTCTTATTATATACTTTTCTATTGCCGTTATTTTATTGTAGTCACCATGGAAGATTCGCAGACCCATATCCAAGAACTGAAAGACCGCATCTTAGCTTTTGCTAAAGAAAGAGATTGGGAGCAGTTCCACAGTCCTAAAAATCTTTCTATGGCTATTTCTGCGGAGGCTGCGGAACTGATGGAGCATTTTCTTTGGCAAAGTGCCGAATCTTCAAGAAAGGATGTGCATGCCGAGGCAATAAGAGAGAAAATAGAGGAGGAAATCTCTGATATACTTATATTTGCCATCGAATTTGCGAATATTGC
>CAJWRZ010000076.1 GCA_913045955.1 uncultured Puniceicoccaceae bacterium | reverse complement strand
CTACATCACCGACGGAAGTGCCTCCATATTTTTGAACGATCAATGCCATGCTAATAGATATTTAAAGTAAAAAGTGTGTCTTGCTAGTTGTAGTGTAGTAAGTGGGCAGTAGAGAAATTAGAATAATTCGAAGAGAAAACCTTGTGCATTATAGCCAAAACAATAATTTAATAAATTATTCCATGGAAGATCTTTATATACAAGCCGAAGCCTTCATTGCGTCAATGCAACAGTTTGAGCCTAGTTCATCTAAGCCAGAAAAATGGGTCGAAAGACTTAAATCCATTAAGGCGAGTATTCAATCAACCGGAACTTATACCCATAATTCAGAAGAACTAATCTTTGGGGCAAAATTAGCTTGGCGGAATAGCAATCGGTGCATTGGAAGGCATTTTTGGAGACAATTAGATGTATTTGATTGCCGCAGTATCTCCTCCGAGGATGCGGTCTCTCAAGCACTGAAAAAACATATCCAACATGCTTTTAATAAAGGTTCGATAAAAAGCACGATCAGCATTTTTGCGCCCAAAGATCCAAATTCAAAAAAAGCGGATAAAGTACGCATCCTAAATCACCAATTAATCCGCTACGCTGGCTTTTCTCAGGACGATGGCAGTGTATTGGGGGATCCTCATAGCTTAGACTTCACAGAGGCTTGCTTGAAAAATTCTTGGGCGCCTGAACCTGATCAAAAAACTAATTTCACCCCTTTGCCGTGGGCTATAAGTATCGATGGAAAGCCCCCCTCCATTCATGATGTATTTAAAGAATCCCCTAATTTACTCAATGAAGTCCCTTTAGAACATCCCGAAAATGAAGCCTTCAAAGCATTAGACCTAAAATGGTATGCCATGCCACTATTATCAGATATGGCTTTGGTGATTGGCGGCATTGTCTATCCCTGCGCGCCCTTTAATGGTTGGTATATGGGCACAGAGATCGGGGCACGCAATCTTGCAGACGAAGCACGTTATAATTTACTACCTAAAGTCGCCGAATGTTTTAATTTAGACACAAAGACTGACCGTAGTTTATGGCGCGACAGAGCGATTGTAGAGCTGAACCGAGCGGTGCTTTACAGCTATGACCGAGATCAAATTAAGATCGGCGACCATCACGCAACCACCCGGCAATTCGAAAATTTTTGTAAGCGTCAAACCGATCCTAAGAAAGCTATAACTGGGGATTGGACATGGCTCGTACCACCGATATCCGCTTCACAAACCCCTACATTTTCACAAGAGTTCGATCCGACGGTCACTCGCCACACTAATTTCTTCTACCAAAAACCCCAAGATAGTAAGGCTCAAGAAACCAAGGAAGCTCCACCCCCCAAGTGCCCTTACCATCTATCCTAAGCGCTAGCTTAAGTCAGGTAAGCTTCTGAATCAAATATCCGAAGATAAACCGGAGCTTCAATCACCGTAGCTTCATTCTTGATCGCCTCACAAGCTGAGTAAACCAAAGCCTCTTTTGTTAGGTGCGTGGTCGCCATAATCAGTGCAGAGCCATCAGGTAATTCCTTCTGTTTCACTGTGGCAAAACTAATGTGGTGGCCGGCCATAATATGGGAAATTTGAGCAAGGACACCTTCCTCGTCTTTGACCTTAAATCGGAAATAATAACGACTCTCCAAGGCTTCAGGCTTGGATAATTCTAATGTTTCTGAATCCTCGAGTGGGTTATCTTGAGCAAAACGAGCCTCCGACGTCCGGCCCTGAAGGATTGATACAGCGTCGGCAATATCGCTGATCACTGAACTAGAAGTAGCATCTTGACCCGCGCCTCTGCCAATTAAAACAGTCGTACCGACGACATCACCGGTCACACTGACTCCATTGTAAACCTCATCGACATTAGCCAGAGTCTCTCTTTTAGAAATAAAGGCTGGGTGCAATCGAACGGTCAAAGAATTTTGCTCAAAGTCTCGGGCAATAATCCCCAACAACTTTATTTTGTAACCTAACTCATTGGCAATTTTGATATCATCGCTGGAAATAGAACGAATCCCCTCGCAAAGTATATCTTTCAGCGCCACCCATTTCCCGTGTGCGAGATAAGCTAAAATAACTACTTTATGAGCCGCATCGATGCCGTCTAAATCTAAGGCTTCATCTGCCTCAACATAACCCAAGCTTCGCGCATCGCCGAGTGTAGCCTCAAAGCTAATCCCTTCTCGTTCCATGCGGGTGAGAATATAATTGGAAGTGCCATTCAAGATGCCGTAGATCAAGCTAAAGCGGTTTGCCACCAAAGCTTCTCTGAGCGTTTTAATGATCGGGATACCGCCGGCAACTGAGGCCTCATAAAAATAATGCCCTCCATTTTCTTGGGCTAATTTAAACAACTCTTCGCCGTGCTCACATATCAAAGCTTTATTCGCCGAGATAACGATCTTACCTTGTTTGAGGGCTTGCTTTGTCCATTCAAGAGCTTGGCTTGTGCCACCAATAAGCTCACAGACAATATCAATACTTGGATCTTCTAAGATCGTGGCCGGGTCTGTTGAAATGATCTCATTGGGCACCTGTACTGTGCGTTCGCGAGCTGAGTCCCGCACGACTATTTTTGTAATGGCCAATTCCGCACCTAAGCGAGCTTCTAAAGCGTTACGATTTTGAGCGATATTCTTCCATACGCCTTGACCAACCACGCCGAAGCCGAATAAGCCAATTTTAACTTTTTTAGGATTAGACATAAAGGAATGAAATTCGTACTAGAATATTATGGGTTAATGGCTATTAACTCGCACTCAAAGATCAAAGTATCTCCAGGCTGGATCACACCTGGCCTAGGATTATTGCCATAAGCCAAATCACTAGGAATATAGAGAATGACTTCGCCTCCGACTCCGATTTGAGTGAGCCCTTCCGAAAATCCAGAAACCACTCCATTCATAGGAAAGTCAGCCGGGGCACCTCGATCGTAAGAACTATCAAACTGAGTACCGTCAATGCGCGTGCCTTTGTAGTGGACACGGACTGTGTCAGACATCGTAGGCTTGGTTGCTTCACCTGGCTGAATGATTTTATAATGGAGACCTGAAGGGGTTGATGCTACCGCACTGTCGGAGGCAAGGCTTTCAATGAACGCTTTTCCTTCGGCTATATTAGCTTCAGCGGCTGCTCCGGCGCTACCTTCTTGGGCGGCTTCGGCTTTGTCTAGGCGTACTTGGATAAATTCTTGGAAGGCTTCCATCTGAGATTGGTATTCGGGATCAGGGACAAGATCTGTCAGCCCTTTTTTAAGACCTGTTGCGATCGCCTCTGCATCCTCTGGCCCGAAGCCGAGCTCCTTAAGACCACTCCGAAAGACCGTCATGTAACCGACCATCTCAAGCATAGCTTGGTCAGGGTTATCGCTCGCTTCACTGGGAGAAGCTTGAACTGACGGCTGCTCAGAAGTGCTGCTATCCGAACAGGCGATTAAAAATAAAGTGGTTAATAGTAGAAGAATACGGCTCATGGTGGATCTTATAGATAAGTTTTAGTAATTGTTATATTTAATAATAAGTAAAATGAACTTATATAAATATTCTAGTTAGAGAAGCCCAAAAACAAAAAAGCCCCAGTAAAAACTGGGGCTTAAAATAATTAAAAGTAGATTTAATTAAGAATTGCGGCGACGAATTGCTACAAAGATAAATGCAGCGAATCCAGCGAGCAATGCATATGTTGATGGCTCTGGGACAGCAATAGTCATACCAGATCCACCGATACCGCCGGCTCCATCTAGAAAAAAATTACCTAGAAAAGTATAAGGACCTGTTCCTGAGACTGTGAAGTCGTTAATTGGTGTAGGCGTCGGAGCAGAAGCTGATTGGAAATTAGACCATGAATCTAATTGGAACCAACCCAATCCTCCGTCAAGAGAAAGCCATGGCTTAGTGCCAACAGGATCAGAAGCTATGCCTGAAGTATCAATATTGCCTGCAACAAGACCGTACGCCCCGAATGGGTCGTTAGTAGGGGTGAGAACACCTGATAACGCAATTGTTTGCGCGTTATTGAATAGTTGAACCGTAGTCACATTGAATAATGCTCCGCCGGGTGCAATTGCTGAACCAAACGAGCCAGCGCCTGCTTGGGCACTAACTATAGCGGGAGTAATCGCTAAAGCTAGGGATAATGTTAATAGTAGTTTTTTCATATATATATATTTGTTGATATTAATATTTATATATTAATAAATTATTAGAGTGTAAGTAATTGTTATATTTAATAATAAGTAAAATGAACTTATATAAATATTCTAGATAGAGAAGCCCAAAAACAAAAAAGCCCCAGTAAAAACTGGGGCTTAAAATAATTAAAAGTAGATTTAATTAAGAATTGCGGCGACGAATTGCTACAAAGATAAATGCAGCGAATCCAGCGAGCAATGCGTATGTTGATGGCTCTGGAACAGC
>CAJWRZ010000075.1 GCA_913045955.1 uncultured Puniceicoccaceae bacterium | reverse complement strand
CGGCAATCGGTAGATCCGTGGATTCACGAACCTCACGAATAATATCCAAATAAGGCCCCGCTGGTTTAACCATTAAGATATCCGCACCTTCATCTTCATCTAAAGCCACTTCCACTAATGCCTCTCGGCGATTTGCTGGATTCAGCTGATAACTTCTTTTATCGATCGGCCCATCGGCGGCTGAAGCACTACTGCCCACGGCATCCCGAAAAGGACCATAAAAAGCCGAGGCATATTTAGCCGCGTAAGATAAAATTAATACAGATTCAAAACCATTGGCATCCAATACTGACCTAATCGCACCGACCCGGCCATCCATCATGTCAGAAGGCGCAACCATCGTCGCACCCGCTTGAGCCGCTAAAAGCGCCATCTCTTCAAGCACTTCAACCGTGGCATCATTAATCGGAGATTGGCTTCCGGGCTCAATAATACCGTCATGCCCATGTTTTGTATATGGATCCAAAGCTATGTCTGCGACAATAATCAAGTCGGGGAAAGCAGCTCTCAGCTTGCGAAGTGCGCGGTATATTAAGCTCTCCGGATTCAAGGCTTCGCGGCCCGAATCACATTTTACGGCCTCCTTTATCTTAGGGAAAAGAGCCACCCCGCCAATGCCCAGTTTGATCAAAGCCTCACATTCCTTCAAAAGCTCGTCCATAGAAAGCCGCTCAATCCCTGGCATAGAGTCAATGGGCTCTCTCGGTGCACCCTCTTCAGAAATAAATATAGGTTGTATTAACTGAGCTACATTCAACTCGGTCTCCTCAACTAAACTCCGCAAAGACTCAGTTTGGCGCAATCTTCTAGGTCGACGCGTTAAATCTATTTGATAATGCTCTTTATCTGACATAAAAAATACTTTAAACAAAACTTTTCTATTATCAAGTATTTGATCTTAACCTTTTCACAAAGACTGTTTTCCTAGACTCATGCCCGTAAAACTATACGATACTTTCAGCCGTTCTAACCAAGCTTTAAGCATTCCTAAAGACCGCCCCTTCTATTTCTACTGCTGCGGACCCACAGTTTACGGGCCAGCCCACATAGGTAATTTTAGAACTTTCTTAGTGCAAGATGTCCTTCGCAGAGTCCTTGAGATCGACGGCACTGATGTGGTGCACGTTCGAAATATAACTGACGTTGACGATAAAACGATCCTTCGCTCACAAGAACAAAACCAAAGCCTAGCAGAATTCACCGAACAATGGATTGAGCGATTCCACAAGGATTGCAAAAGCTTGAATCTTCTGAGCCCGACCGCCGAGCCCAAAGCACTCGATCATATTGATGAGCAAATTCAGCTGATAGAAAAACTTGTTGAGAAAGATAACGCTTACCAAGGTAAGGACGGGTCTGTTTATTTTAGAGTTCAATCGTGCGAGGCATACGGAAAACTCAATCGCATCAAGCAAGACGAGCTAAAAACTCAATCCTCGAACTCAGCCGGGCAAGCAAATCTCGCCGATGAGTACGACCGCGAATCTATTTCCGATTTTGCATTATGGAAAGCAAGGAAGCCTGAAGACGGTAATAACTTTTGGAAAAGCCCTTGGGGCGAAGGAAGACCCGGTTGGCACTTAGAATGTAGTGCCATGGTCCATTCTAGTTTTAATGGCGCAACCATCGACCTTCATGGTGGTGGTATAGACCTTTGCTTTCCTCACCACGAAAACGAAATTGCTCAATCAGAATCCGCCTATGAAAAACCTTTTTGCACTCATTGGTTTCATTCGGCCCATCTTAAGGTTGAAGGTGAAAAAATGTCTAAAAGTTTGGGAAATCTATACACCCTTGAAGACCTTGAGGCTAAAAATTACAACTTAATGGCCGTTCGCTATACTCTAATTGCTTCTAGTTATAGACAGCCACTGAATTTTACTTTTGATAGCTTGCATGCCTCTGAAAGTGCCCTTAACAAAATCGAACGCTTTGCTGAAGCCTTGCTCGAGAAGCTTGAACAGCCTGTAGATACTGATAGCTTCAACCACAACTATGTAAAAACTCACGCAATTAAGGATCATGGTTTATTACAAAATGCTTGGGAATCTCTCTGTAATAATTTAAACACCGCAGCCTGCCTCGGGTCGCTTTTTGGAGTGATTGGATCAAACTCCATCTCTAAAATGGATTCGGCAGAGGCCGAAGAATTACTGGAATCCCTTGGAACGATTTTATACGCACTTGGAATTAATTTATTCACCGCGACCGCTAAAGATTCAAATATACCTAAGGCTATTTTAGAACTTGCTGAAGCTCGTTGGGATGCGAAACAAAATAAAGACTATGCCAAGGCTGACGCACTTAGAAAAGAACTTCTATCGGCAGGTTGGGAAATTAAAGATTCTTCCGCCGATTATGAGATACACCCCATTGATTAATATTTTATGAATGCGAAACTAGAGATCAAAGCTATTGGATCAAGGCATTCCACTTGGGGAGAAGGTCCAGTTTGGTGGAATGAGCATTTGTATTATGTGGACATAGAAGGCCGGGCTATTATCCGCCTTCAGCCGGAAACTGGAAACGAGTTAACTTGGCAATTCGATCAAAGAATCGGATGTGTTGCCCCTTGTAGTGATGGTCGCCTACTCTATGCCGGCGACAAAGGCATCGCTTTTTTTGATCCTGGCCATGAGCAATCAGAAATGATCTCCGATCCAGAAGCACATCTATCGGAGAATCGATTCAATGACGGAAAATGCGATCCCCAAGGACGATTTTGGGCTGGGACAATTAGCCTTAAAAAAATTCAAGGAACGGCCGCGCTCTATTGCCTTAACCAAAATAAAGTGCTGACAAAAAAAGTTGAAAACCTGACCAATTCCAACGGACTCGCATGGTCTTCTGATGGTTCACAAATGTTTCATATCGATACGCCCACTAAAACGATTAAGCGTTACACTTTTGATCCAGCAACTGGGGAAATTAGTAAGCCAACCATTTTAGTGGATACCGAAGTCTCCGGCATAGAAGGCTCTCCCGATGGTATGACGATTGACCAAAATAATAATCTATGGGTTGCTTTCTGCCACGGTGGTTGTGTTGCCTGCTTTAACTCAAATGACGGAGCCCTAATGCAGATAATTAAAATACCGGTCATTGAAACGACCTCATGTACTTTTGGAGGCCCCGAACTCAATCGCTTATTTATTACAACTGGTATAAAAAAGGATACCCCTGAAGAAAATGCCGGTAAGATATTTGTCATCGATGGACTCCCTATTTCAGGGCATGTAGCTCACAATTATAAAGCCTAAAAACATAGATCCACTGTAATACAGCATTGACCCTTAAAAGATCATCTCCTTTCTCTTAGATAATGAAAGAAATGTCCCCATTAGAAATCTTACGTCACTCATGTTCCCATGTTTTAGCAACTGCTATTCTTAGGCTTTACCCGGACACTCAACTCGATATCGGACCAGCAACTGATAATGGTTTTTACTACGACATTGATTGTGAGAAAAAATTCGATGCTTCGGACCTTGAAGCTATTGAAAAAGAAATGAAAAAAGTGATTAAAGAAAATCAAAAATTTATTCGCATAGAGTCTAGTCGAGAAGAAGCCATTGATAAAATAAAAGCCAGTGGACAGACTCGTTATAAAATCGGTCGCCTTGAAGACATTCCAGAGGATGAATCTGTCAGCTTTTATCAAAATGGGGACTTTATAGATCTTTGCGCAGGGCCTCACGTAAACTATACCAAAAAGATCAAAGCCTTCAAACTTTTATCCATCGCCGGTGCCTACCACAGAGGTGACGAAAAAAATCCTCAGCTACAACGCATTTACGGAACTGCTTTCCCCTCAGCCCAAGAACTTGAAGATTATCTTGAGAAACTTGAACAAGCAAAAGCGAGAGATCATAGGAAAATTGGAAAAGAATTAAACCTATTTCATATTGATGAAACCGTTGGCTCCGGAATGATTTTATGGACTGGCAGGGGCTCTGTAATTCGTAATGAACTACAAAACTTCATTACCGATGAATTAATAAAGACCGGTTACGAACAAGTGTTCACCCCTCATATAGGAAAGCTTGGACTTTATCGCACCTCTGGTCATTTTCCGTATTATAAAGATTCTCAATTCCCTCCAGTTGTTGAACAAGGGACGATTGAAGAGCTGGCCACTAATGGCAGTTCCTGTGATGAATTATCCAAGCAACTTGATGACGGAAATATTGATGGGTATCTCCTTAAGCCCATGAATTGCCCCATGCATATCAAGATATTTGATAGCCAACCACACTCTTACAGAGACTTACCGGTAAGGCTTTTTGAATTTGGAACTGTTTACCGCTGGGAACAGTCCGGGGAGCTTAGCGGAATGACTAGAGTTAGAGGATTTACTCAAGACGATGCGCATCTCTTCTGTACAGAAGATCAGCTTTCCAAAGAGATCAGGGGGTGCCTTGACCTAGTAAAACTTGTTTTTGATACGCTCGGCATGAAAGATTATCGCGTGCGTATTGGACTGCGTGACGCGGATTCTAATAAGTATGTTGGCGATCCGGCTCTCTGGGATCGGGCAGAAAATGCATTAAGAGAGGCTGCCAAAGATCTCGGCGTTGCATACACAGAAGAGCAAGGAGAAGCTGCCTTTTATGGGCCAAAAATTGATTTTGTAGTAAAAGATGTCATCGAGCGTGAATGGCAACTTGGGACAGTCCAAGTTGACTATAGCTTACCCGAGCGCTTTGACCTAAACTATATCGGCAAGGACAATGCAAAACACCGCCCAGTGATGATTCACCGAGCCCCTTTTGGTTCAATGGAGCGTTTCTGTGGCCTCCTAATAGAACACTTTGCGGGGAATTTCCCAACATGGCTTGCGCCAGAACAAGTAAGGATTCTTCCGATGAATGACGATCTGGTAGAAAAAGCTCAGGAAATAGAAAGTCAACTAAAGCAGTCTAAGATCCGCTGCAGCGTTGATGGAGTTGCCGATAAGCTTGGGGCAAAAATCAGAAAAGCAGAAATCGCAAAAGTACCCAATATGATTATTCTTGGGAAGAAGGAAGCCGAAGAAAATAAGATTTCCGTAAGATC
>CAJWRZ010000074.1 GCA_913045955.1 uncultured Puniceicoccaceae bacterium | reverse complement strand
TACTCAGATCCGTACGAGGTCTTTTATAGAAGCCCTTTGTGTGGGCCTGAGAAATTATCTCACAGAGATTTTGATAGCCCTTGAAATTCTTAGCAAGCAGGCCCATATGATAGGCTTTTTGTTTAGAGCGGGCTTCATTGTCGGATCCTAAAGTATCCTCATAAACAAGATAGATTTCACAGCCAAGCAAAGGCTTGATTCCGTGTTTTTGAGCTTCCTTAAAAAAAGAGGGCAGTCCATACAATGCCCCATGATCGGTAATCGAAAGCGCCTTCATCCCAAGCTCTTCCGCTCTTTGGCAAAGTTTATCAGCTCTTGCACAACCATCTAAGAGGCTATGATCCGTGTGGACATGTAGGTGAACAAATTCTTTATCTTTAGTGGCCATTTATATTCTTATGGAAGTTAACTATTTCACGTGAATTTAATAGGCTCAATAAAATTCAGTTTCTTGAAGATTTCTTTTAGATTAAGGGATTTTTTAAATTTTTCTCTATAAGGAGTGGGGTTTCATATTCAACCTATGATTTAGTCAGTATGAGCCTCTATAATATTCATGGGGGCTTCTAACTGATTGATTCCAGGGGAGCAGCTAGGCTGCTCTTAAAAAAGCATGTCCTTTAGGGAAATTTGAGCCTATTAGAAAGATTATCATTAACTAATATCTTTAATTGCAATTATTCCGGCTTATTTCAAATATATTAAGAATGAATTATAAAGATCTCGCGAATCCTGGAGTTTTTGATCAGCCGACTTATGTCCCTGGTAAGTCCATCGCGGATGTCGCTAAGGAATTTGAATTAGATATCAATGCGATTGATAAACTCGCTTCAAACGAAAGTCCTTGGGGCCCCTCACCCTTAGCAAAAACGGCGATTCGTGAGTCCGTAGATTCAATGCATTTATATCCAGATGGGAGTTGCTATGATTTGAGCCTAGCCATCGCCCAAAAGTTTGGCTTAGGTATAGATAATATTCTTGTAGGCAATGGCTCTAATGAGCTGATTGAGCTTCTAGGTCACGTGTTTCTAAGACCTGGTTTAAACGCGGTCGTGGGTTCTTATTCTTTTATTGTCTACAGGCTTGTTGCTCGACTTTTTGGGGCTGAAGTTCTTGAGGTTCCGATGAAAGCAATGGCGCATGACTTAGGTGCAATGTTTGAGGCGATTAACCAAGATACACGCATTGTCTTTGTTGCTAGCCCTAACAATCCAACAGGTATGGCTAATTCAGAAGCTGAATTAACAGAGTTTATTCAAAAGCTTCCGGAGCACGTTATTCTTTGTTTTGATGAAGCTTATGCTGAGTATCTTGAGCACGCGCCGAATTTAATCCCATGGATCGAGCAGGGTAAAAAGATCCTCTGTCTTAGGACTTTTTCTAAGATTTATGGCTTAGGTGGGCTTCGCGTTGGCTACGGGTACGGACATTCCGAGTTAATTGGGTTACTCAACCGTGTAAGACAACCCTTCAATGTGAATTCCCTAGGTCAAGTAGGGGCCTTAGCGGCTTTAGGAGATCAAGCCTTTGTTAATGATTGTAAGGCAATGAATGCCCAAGGTAGAAAGCAACTAGTTGAAGGCTTGACTTCTCTTGGCTACAAGACCTATGGAGGCGCAGCAAATTTTGTCTTATGCCAAGTGGGAGCAGGGCAAAGGGTTTTTGAAGAATTACAGAAACGTGGCGTGATTATTCGACCGTTAAATAATTATAATTTACCTGATTTTGTTCGGATTACGATCGGAACGGAGGAAGAAAATCAACGCCTCTTAGATTTAATGCCTTTGATACAAGACGAGATTTAGTTACAGGGATTTTTCCCGTAAAATCGCGCCTAGTTCCATTATAATGCTATTCCTGTTTTTGGCATATAGGAACTGGTCACTTCCAAGTCTTTGATATGCATCTTTTAAAAGATCCAAGTCTGGGCGACGCGTAGTTAATAAAGTTCTAAGCTGCGGACCTAAGTTTTCGGTATGCCCTAAGGTAAGGTTAACCTTAATCAGATCGTTTAGGATTCTTTGATTAACCCGATCCTTAAGGTAAGCTTCTTGGAGAATTTTCTGCGCTTGGTCGTACATATCATTCGAGGTGAAACGTTTAGCGACCGCAACATAGGTTGCGGATTTTATATTGGGTTCAATTAAAAACTCTCCCAAGTAAATCTCGCCTAAATCAGGACGATTAAGGCCAAAAGCGGCAAGGGCCCTTAAGCTGCTGAATATGTATTGTTGGTCGGAAAGCCATTTAGGATTTTCTACCAATAATTCTTCTGAGAATTTTTTTGCACCTGAATAATCTTCATCGAGTAAGTAAGCTTCGATCAGAGAGAGCGCAAAATTACCCAGTAAAAAATCATTTTCTAGGGCCAATTCATAGCATTGCTGGGCAAGTTTTATATTACCGGTGACGGCGGCAAAGTTAGCTAAGCCTAAAATAGCGCCTTCATTTTTTTTGAAATCTTTAAGAATTCTTTCGCTTAAGGAATCGATTTTATCTTGTTTCTTAAATTCATGATACAAGTAGATTAAATCAATCAAAGGGGAGGCGCTGAGCGGCTTCTTTATGTTTCTAAGCTTTGCGTATCTTCGGGCAGAGTCAAAGTCACCGCTTTCTCTATAGTATTTGCTCAACTGTGCGTAGAGATTATCGGATCCAGGGTATTTGAACAATGAAGATTCTAACTTGTTAATTGCAGATAATTGATTGCCACGGTCCCAGCTTATTTTTGAGGACAAGATAATGCCGTCAATCGAAGTGTTCAGCAGAAATAGGTTAATATAATCTTCAGCTTGATCAAAGTCGCCTTTTAAAAATGCTGAATTTGCTGCAGCAAAGGCGAGCATTTGGTAATTTTTATGATCTCCAGACTTGAAATCGCCAGGTAAATATTCATCTGAAATAGCCTCGATTTCGTCGTCCATTTTATTTTTCAATAAACTCTGCAAAGCGGCAGTTAAAAATGCTTCATCGTACAAGCCACCAAATTTGAAGCCTTCTTGATACATTTCGATGGCTACATCAGTTCTTTTGAGCCAGTATTCGTAAATTTGGGCTAGCTGGGTCCTGCCTTTAAGATTATCCGGCGATCTGACCAGTCCAACTCTCAACAAACTAAGCCCTTGGGCATACTGGCCGTTTTCTATACTCAGTAGTCCTTGCTCAATATGGTATTTGCCCATGGCTTTTTTGTGTGCTTCGTACTTAAGGGGCAAAATCAGCATATCTTTATAGCTGACTGTGTCATAGTTTTTAGAATACTTGAAGAAAGCAAATAACAGCCCAGCTAAGGTAAGCCAAAGTACTAAAATTGAGGTGAAGAATAGCAGCCCTATGCGGCCCCATCGAAATTCAATGTAGGGCTTGCCATTAGACCCTATTTTCTTGATTATGAACCCAAATAGTAAGGGAGTTTCATTTGATTTTTTAACTGTATTGGACATACACTAACTACGGTTTAAGTTTTCTTAGGAACTCTAGTTTAATTACAATTTGGAGATTTTTTATTCCGTTTTTTCTTTACATGAAAGCATATGTAAATAATTTAAAATGTTTAATTGATCACGTATAGTTTTAAGTTATGAATTTGTCTAGATATATTATTGTTATTTTCATGTTTCCAGTATTTTTATTGGCAACTCAATTTGCACAGTTCGGTGACGCTGTTTCAGTAACTCTCGACTCATCAGTAACTTACGCAAGTACCACAAATATTTATAAAACTTCAGTTAGAACGAGCGATGATTATTACGTATGGAATCCCGGAGTGAAGCTCGATTTTAGCCAAGGCGAATCTAACTTTGATCTTTCACTTAATTTATCTTATGATTTCAATCGTTACCAAAGATTAAGCAATCTAGACTCTGATTTATTAAAAGCTTCTCTTTTTGGTTCTTACAGGGGAGCGGTTACTCAAGTACTTCTTAGCTATGGAACGACTGAAGGGCAGTCCGCGCAAGCTGATCTTACAGGTCAAGCTAGCGCTAGTTTTGAGGATCTTATTGAAACAAAAACAGATAATTTGTCACTCATAGCGAAATACCGGTACTCCCCCAAGCTCTCATTCTCATCAGGTATTAACGCTAACGATTTATCCTATTCAACCTATGCTAGTCAGTTCTCATCTAAGGAAAGCTTCACCATTCCTATAGATATTATTTATCATTATTCAGAGAAACTCGATGTGATCTACGGTATTGATTACACAAATAAAGAGATAGGGCTCACTAGCTCAGGTAAAGGGGATTATTCAACCGATGAAGTGTACTATAAAGTAGGTTTAAGCGGAGAAATAAGACCTAAGCTTGATGGTAATATCAGTGTAGGAATAAGGCATATTGAATTCTCGAATGAAGATGTGATTAATTATTCAAAAGACTACAGAGAGACTCTGGGCATCCAGTCTGCTTTATCTTGGAGGCTCTCACCTAAGTTTTCATCAATATTGAACCTTACGAGAAATTACGACACTGCAGGTAGCGGTGACAGTTATAATCAAACTAAGGTTTCCCTAACCAATCGATATACAATTAAATCTGATCTTTCAATTAATACTCTAGCTAGCCTAAGTTCAAAGAAATACCTTTCCGGATCAAGAAGGACCGATGAATTAGATCGTTATGAAGTGAATTTAGATTATTTCCCTCACCAAAATGTTATTATTTCGATGGGCTACGCCTATACTCATAGCCGAGCAGCTTCAAGATATGTGGGGGAAGACTTCAGTATAAAGGCATCAATTCTTTACTAAGATTAAATGTTGTATTGTCTAAAGCTGTTTTTGCTTTAGTTGACTTAATATAAAATATGGATTGATATTTCAATCGCTCACTTATTTTAATGAAAATACCGTTTTATCTAACATTTTTTTTACTCACTAGTTTGTGGGTTCCTGCCCAAGAATTTTCAAATGGATCAAGCTCTTCTGATAGCGGTTCTAATTACCTTAGTTCAAGTTCTAGCAGTGACCTTGGCATTATCGTCGGTGAAAATTATATATTAAAGCCATCCGATGTCATACAAGTCAGTGTTTATCAAGAACCTGATCTAGATAAATCAGTTCGAATAGAAGCTGATGGCACCGTGACTTTAGCATTAGTGAATAAGATAAAGGTTTCTGATTTAACGGTTTCGGAAGCTCAAGATTTGATCACTCAATTATATAATCGCGACTATTTAGTAGACCCACAAATCTCAGTTCTCGTGACTTCATTCTCCCCTAAGCTAGTGCGTATTTTAGGATCCGTGAATCGGCCTGGGGTTATAGATATGCCTCCAGACCGGGAGATGACTTTAACGGAGGCAATTGCTAATGCCAATGGGGTGAGCCGTCTTGGGAATCCCAAATCAATCACTATTAAGCGGGTGGGTGCAGATGGGGAAACTCAACAGTTTGAGGTGAATTTTAATCGAATTTTAATGAATGCAAACGCTA
>CAJWRZ010000073.1 GCA_913045955.1 uncultured Puniceicoccaceae bacterium | reverse complement strand
TCATTGCGAATCGGGGAGAAATCGCACTTCGAATAGTTAGAGCCTGTAATGAATTGGGGATTAAAACGCTCGCCGTTTACTCTGAGGCCGATGTGCAATCATTACATGTTCAATTAGCGGATGAAGCTATCTGCATCGGACCTGCCGTCAGTTCGCAGAGCTACTTAAAAGCTGATCGCATTATTGCAGCGGCTGAGATTGCGGATGTTGACGCGATTCACCCGGGCTACGGATTTCTCTCAGAAAATGCAGACTTTGCAGAACAGTGTGCTGATTGTAACATAAAATTTATCGGGCCTGCCTCTGATGCACTCATTAACTTTGGCGACAAAGCCAAAGCTCGAGAAATGGCTGTAAAAGCAAAAGTCCCGGTTATTCCAGGGAGTGACGGTATTGTTAAAAATGAGAAAGAAGCTCTATCAGTCGCGAAAAAAATAGGCTTCCCCGTGATCATCAAAGCGGTAGCCGGTGGCGGTGGCAAAGGAATGAGAACTGCCCATAACTCCGTAGCATTTTCTAAGGAATACAATAGCGCGCGCAATGAAGCAGAGAAAGCCTTTGGAAATGGTGCCGTTTATTTAGAGAAATTCCTCGATGCACCGCGCCATATTGAGATCCAAGTTTTAGGAGACCAATACGGAAATGTGATCCATTTATTGGAGCGAGATTGCTCAGTTCAAAGAAGACACCAAAAGCTAATTGAAGAAGCACCTTCCCCTTTTATCTCATCAGAAACTCGTAAGAAAATGGGGCGTGATGCCGTAAAACTTGCCAAATCTGTCAATTATGAGGGTGCCGGTACGATTGAATTTCTCGTAGATAACGAGCAAAATTATTATTTCATAGAAATGAATACCCGTATTCAAGTTGAGCATGGGGTGACTGAAGAAGTCACCGGTGTTGACTTGGTTAAGGAGCAACTCTTAATCGCAAGTGGGAAAAAATTAAGCTATGAGCAAAAGGATATTAAAGTCATCCGCCACGCGATTGAATGCCGTGTTTGTGCTGAAGATCCGGCCCGTAACTTTGCCCCTTGTCCTGGAGAAATAACCCTTTATTACCCACCCGGGGGTCATGGCGTCCGAGTAGATTCCCATGTTTATGGTGGCTACTCAATCCCCCCTCATTACGACAGTATGATCAGTAAAGTGATTACCTTTGGCCGGACCCGAGAATTGGCTTTAGACCGAATGGATCGAGCGCTCAAAGAATATATAATTCGAGGCATCAACACGAGCACCTCATTTTCTAGGGCGATTATTAAAGATCCTACCTTCAGGGAAGGAAAAGAGGTCACCACTAAGTATATTGAGGAATTTATTAAACGAGTTCCTAAGAACCTTTACACCTAGATTTTTATAGTTTATTAATCAATATATTATGAACAGCGAAAATTCATCAGAAACAAATATCCCTTTAGTAACCGAAGAATCCAACACTTTAGGAGACATCCAAATCAACTTTAATGTAGTCGCTAACATCGTACGCTTAGCGGCATTAGAGGTCTCCGGAGTCGCCACAGTCGGTGGCGGTATTGTCGACGGCATTGCCGAAATTTTCCCTCAGAAGAAAGG
The DNA here is from genome assembly GCA_913045955.1 of uncultured Puniceicoccaceae bacterium. Lineage (GTDB taxonomy): Bacteria > Verrucomicrobiota > Verrucomicrobiia > Opitutales > Coraliomargaritaceae. The sequence continues at coordinate 3,879 of CAJWRZ010000073.1, read as the reverse complement.
CTTTGATCGGGGGGTGCGCGTTAAAGCAGATGAAGTGGGTGATTATATCATCGATATTAAGGTAATTTTGAAATTTGGAGTCGAACTCGCCGTTGTTGGAGGGCAAGTCCAACACAGAATTGCTCAACAAGTAGAGAAAATGACCAGCCGTTCAGTATCTCGAGTTAATGTAATTGTTGATGGCGTAAAAACTTCAGAACAAAGCAAAAGTGATGACTGGGATGATACCCACACAGATTAATAGCTTGGTGCCCTGCAGCCTAAGCTCACTTCAGCCGAAATAACTTTTCAGAATTAAGCAACTATGGAATTGGCTTTAGAGGTTTTCAATGTACTCAAAAATGACCCACTGATTCTGATCAGTGCCTCTATTGCATTATTGCTGATCTTGCTCTGGATAATTTCCTCCCTACTCAAAGATAAATCATTATTAGCCTACAAAACGGATAATGGAAATGTTCATGTCAGTCGGCATGCCTTGACCGATCTCATCCGGCATATTTGCAAAAGCGAGCATGGGATTTCCCAGTTAAAAACAAAAATTTACTACAAACGTAAACGCCTCAATATTCAAATAAGATTGAAGCTTGAAAGTGGTAGCCACCTAAAAACAATCGAAAATGGACTTCAAAGCTCCATCCGAGAAGCCCTTTCAAGCACCTTAGGTATTGAGTCGCTCAGCCGAATAGATATTTTAGCGACGGGGATTCAAAGCAAAGGAAATCGATTTGCAGATCGCACCGACAAGCTTGACGAATCCTAGTATTTTAAGACTTTAAGAGTTGAAATGAAGCTTAGAGTCCGCGTATTTAAAACCATAGCCTTTTTCCTGGTCAGCTTGACCGTTATTGGATGCTCAGACCTTGTTTTAAATAAAAAGAGCTTAAACGCTTTCTCAGAATCCTTCATAGCGGCAAACGAAAGCCGTGATGTCGAAGCAATGCTCGAATTATTCGCCTTAGAAGATGCAGATCAAAAAACAATCAACCTGCTCCGTATCGCTGTAGAGTTTGAGATTGGATTGCCTATAGAATCCCTTGTATTCGAGTCTTTGTCGGGTGCCCCCGAGGAAATTATTAATTATACGCATAATGGAATATCGTATGAACCTAGCCTTAAGCCCAAATACCGAATGAAGGTTCAATACGATGTTGAGGGACAATTAGCGTCAAAATACACCCTTGGACGAAATATTGAAAATGATTGGCGGATCGTAACCGCAGTGCCTAAAAATTAAATAGAATTTAGTGCAGGCAGGTATATTGACAAAACCAAAAACTTATTCAGTGTATGGATATGAAAATAATAGCATATCTGAAACCAACTTGCGGTTGGAGTATGGGCGTTAGGGCCATAATGAAAAAATACAACTTAGAATATGAAGATCGTGATATTATTAATAAAGCTGAACAATATGCAGAAATGGTCGAAAAGTCCGGCCAGCCCCTTTCCCCTTGCGTTGAAGTAGAAGGCGTTATGCTTGCTGATGTAAGCGGTGAAGAAGTGGAAAACTACTTACTCAGTAACGGATTAATTGAAAATAACGACGCGGTACCGGAAGCCCCAATCGATGCGGCATGTACCGATGAAGAGCATGAAGCCATGCGATCTAAGACGATTAGATTCTTTTAAAACTCGTAAAATAACTATTTTAAAACCGAGTTTTTACTCGGTTTTTTTAACTATTCCCATAAAACTTCAAAAAATTTTCGCTTTTTAACTATCTTTCATTACATAAGAATTAACTCACATTTTAACTAATTCTAAATCCTCACACAGAACACTTAATGGAAAAAAAATACTCTCCGCCGAAAGCACAAGGCCTGTATGATCCACAATTTGAACATGAAAATTGCGGCATAGGGCTCATTGTGGATATGAAAGGACGCAAATCACAAAGCATCATTAAAGGAGCTTTGGAAATCTGCGTGAACCTTGATCATAGAGGCGGTTGTGGTTGTGACCCGATTACAGGAGATGGCGCCGGCTTATTTATACAACTCCCTCATAACTTTTTCAAAACCGTCTGCCCGAGTGAATGTGGATTCGAAGTACCCAATGAAGGCGACTACGGCGTAGGTTTTGTATTCCTATCAAAGGATGAAAGTGCTCGAGCTAAAGAAGAGAATGAGATTAATTCCGTGATCAAAGCAGAAGGTCTCGAGCTTATTGGCTGGCGAGATGTACCAGTGAAAAGTGAGATACTCGGCAAAGCGTCCGCAGCCTGTGAGCCTTTCATGCGCCAATTCTTCATTGGCCGAAGCGATAAGATCGAAGCAGGACTAGCTTTTGAAAGGAAGCTCTACATCATTCGCCGACTCGCGACTTATCGATTACGCTACAATTGCTCCGGAGAATCTGATTTCTACATCAGCTCTTTATCCAGTCGTACAATGACCTACAAAGGCATGCTGACAACCGGGCAGCTTGAGCCTTACTTCCCTGACCTTTCACATGAAGCAATGGATTCTGCTCTAGCGCTGACACACTCAAGATTTTCCACAAATACATTCCCAAGTTGGCCGAGGGCTCAACCGTTCAGATATATCTGCCATAATGGTGAAATTAACACGGTTCGGGGGAACGAAAATTGGCTCTACGCACGTCAAATGCAATTAGCCGGTGAGGTCTTTGGCGATGACTTGGAAAAAATATTGCCGATTATTCGGGAAGATGGCTCAGACTCGCAAAGATTTGATAACTGCCTAGAATTTCTCGTCTTATCTGGAAGAAGCCTAGCCCATGCTATGATGATGATGGTTCCCGAACCTTGGGAGCGCCACAAAAATATGCCCCAGCACAAACGCGATTTTTATGAGTTCCACGCTTGCTTAATGGAGCCATGGGATGGACCCGCCTCCATGGCGATATCTGATGGTGTCCAAGTTGGAGCCACCCTCGATCGAAATGGCTTAAGACCTTCACGTTATTACATTACATCAGACGATAAGATTATTTTAGCTTCTGAAGTCGGTGTCTTAGAAAATATTGACCCCAAAACTGTGATTAAAAAAGGCCGTCTTGAGCCAGGAAGAATGTTCCTCGTCGATATGAAAGAAGGAAAGATTGTCGATGATAGTGAACTGAAAAAAGAAATTTCATTAGAACAACCCTATGGCGATTGGCTTAAAGAAAATAGGCTTCACCTGTCCGAGCTTCCACTCAACGCCGAAGTCATAAAAGATAACTATGAAACCATAGAAAATCGCCAACAGGCCTTCGGCTTCACCTTTGAAGACCTTAGATTCTTGCTTTCACCCAGCGCTAAAAGCGGCAAGCAACCCCTCGGTTCTATGGGTAATGATGCTCCATTAGCGGTTCTCTCAGACCAACCTCAATTATTATACAACTACTTCAAGCAACTATTCGCGCAAGTGACGAACCCACCCATTGATCCAATTCGGGAAGAGTTAGTCACGGCAAGTATTACTTTTATTGGTTCTGAAGGTGACTTAACTAACCCTCAGCCTGCATCCTGCAGAATGATTAAGTTGGAGTCTCCTCTACTCGACGGAGCTGAATTCACGAAGCTCAAATCAATCAACGAGCCTGACTTTGAATCTAAAGTATTACCGATGACCTACACGGTAGATTCTTCAGACGCAATTAACGGCTCAGGACTTGAGGTAGCCTTAAGCGCATTATTTGAAAATGCGAGACAAGCGATCCAAGATGGGGTGAATATACTGATCCTTTCCGACAGAGATGTATCTAAGAACAAAGCACCTATACCCACCCTGCTTGCGGTAGCTGGCCTTCATCATTATTTAATTAAAGAAGGCAATCGTACTCAGGTATCAATCATCGTTGAGTCTGCTGAGCCTAGAGAAGTCCAGCACTTTGCTTTGCTCCTTGGATACGGAGCCGATGCTATCAATC
>CAJWRZ010000072.1 GCA_913045955.1 uncultured Puniceicoccaceae bacterium | reverse complement strand
GATTTTAATGCTATCATAAAAGCAATCTGTGAAGAAGATAGTCGCTATAGCGCAAAGGCTTATTACTTTTTGAGGCAGGCGCTCGATTATTCTTTAAAGCGTATTGATCAAGAAGAGAGCAACAATGTTTCCCGCCATATCTCGGGACAAGAACTCTTAGAGGGCATTCGCCTCTTTGCCTTAGAGCAATTTGGACCGATGAGCTTATACTTGCTCAATAATTGGGGAGTTGAGAATTGTTCGGATTTTGGAAATATCGTCTTCAACTTAGTCGAATCTCAAGTTTTAGGAAAAACAGAGAATGATTCACCTGAAGATTTCATGCATGGGTATGATTTCAATACGGCATTTGCGTCGCCCTTCAATTCGAAGGATGGGATCAAGTATAAAAAGCCTAGGCTCCTCTAGAGGTTACAAGAAGGTTTACTCACAAAGCTTGATCGGCTTCAGATTGAATCCTCAATCACCTATCACTTTATAGACGCTGTATGGACCTTTGTACTATTAATAAGCAAGCTAAGATAAGCTTAGTTATAAAAGTCGTTACCATGTATCTGGCACATCATCTTACGCCTTAGATCAATCGCCATTTTCAATGCCTCGTTGTCTCCATAACGCTTAATCGAAAAAGAAGTAGATTTCTGCTTGCCTGATTTGGGCTTCCAACTGACGGAATAGCATTCGTAGTAAAGTCCATTTTTTGCTTTTTTAGAACTCTTACTCACCCCTAGTTCACCTGTTTTATTCCTCGAATCAGTCTGCACGATTCTACGCTTAGTAGGCTTTTTTTTAATCTTAGAAATTTGTTTTTTAAGAGTGTTTCTTTCTTCGATAGCTTTGCTGAGAGCCATATCTCTATTTTTAAATTTTGAATCGCTAAAAAATTTAGAATAGGTTTTTTTATTACGGTACGCACGAACGAACCAACCATGCGTGCTACCTGCGTCTATTCTGCTAATACCTTTTAGGGAAATATCTTTATTCATATAAAATATGCTTAGTCTAGAAACTATAAAGTAAAATAATTAATTGAAAGTAAAATTTAAATATTTTACAATTATTTCTATTAATAACCATTATTTAGAAAAATATGCCTTCAAATAAATCAGTTAAAATTTGCGGATTAACCCGATATAAAGATCTGCTATTAGCGGATGACTTAGGGGCCGATTATTTTGGATTTATCCTATATAACGGATCTCCACGCTGTTTAAAACAAGCGCAGCTCAAATCGATGCTCAAAGATTTGCCCCTTGAGCGCTGTTATTTTGTCGATGTTATGCCAGAGACGACTCAAATCGAGGAATATCAAGCCCTTGGATGTAAGCGATTCCAGATCCATACAAAGGAAAATACGGACGATTTTACTTATAAATCATATAAACAATTAATCGCCTCAGGTAATTTGCTTCTAGCGCCGCACATTCCAGATTTAAGGAACTTTGATACTGGGCTCTTAGAATACACGAATGATTTTATTATCGATACCTACGCAGCCGATCAGATCGGAGGTACCGGTAAGACGGGTGATTGGTCGGGCTTTAGGCAATTGGCTTCAAAATACCCGCAAAAGCAATGGATCTTAGCCGGTGGCTTAAGCCCGTCAAACATTGGAGCAGCCATTAAAGAGAGTGGATCCAACTTTTATGACATTAACAGCGGAGTTGAAATCAGTCCGGGCATAAAAGATCCGAATGCTTTAAAAGAATTGTTTGAAAAGCTTCAATTATACTGAATCTAGTTTAAATATTCTTATTTAACGCTTTACAGTGTCTCTCAGTACTGCTTCTTTCTACTACTCTATTGCAGGGTGGAGCAGCCCGGTAGCTCGTCAGGCTCATAACCTGAAGGTCGCCAGTTCAAATCTGGCCCCTGCACCCAATGAAGGTCGTTTCGTGAATGAAACGGCCTTCGCCATTTTTGAATCGCTGAGTGCGGCTCCTAGTGCATTAAAGACACAACGTAAAGTCATGAATCAAGCTGCTCGAATCAGTTTTGGATCTCTCCAAAAGCCCACTCTAACCAAGGAATTAATGCGGATATTCCCTCGGAATCAACCGTAGCACCGCCCCAGATACGAATCCCGGCCGGAGCATCTCGGTAGCTACCAATATCATAGGCAACACCTTCCTCTTCAAGCAAAGCGACCATTTTCTTGGCTTTAGCTGCTTGCTGTTCGGGATCCAAATCGCTGTACCAAGGTGCCACTATTTTAAGGCAAATAGAAGTACTTGAGCGTGTTTCAGGATCTTCCGCAAGAAAGTCTATCCAGTCAGTGGTCTCAACCCAATCAGCCAGCACCTTTAAATTAGCATCTGAGCGTTTGATTAGACCTTCTAAGCCTCCAATCGATTCAGCCCAATTAAGTCCATCAAGGGCATCCTCAACGCAAAGCATGGAAACTGTATTGATCGTGGCTCCAGAGAATATTCCCGAAATTACTGAATTCTTCTTGGCGAGCTTGAAAATTTTAGGCATCGGCCAAGGCGGAGAATAGGTCTCCAATCTTTTTAGGGCTCGAGGACTTAAAGCAATCATTCCATGGGCAGCTTCACCTCCCATTACTTTCTGCCAAGACCAAGTGATGACATCCAGTTTTGAGTAATCCATGGGCATAGCAAAGACAGCTGAAGTGGCGTCACAAATTGTCAGCCCCTCACGATTCTCCGGGATCCAATTAAGATCTCGTACTCGAACTCCTGAGGTAGTGCCATTGAACGTAAAAACAACATCATTTTTAAAGTCGACTTTACTAAAATCTGGTAGTTGTCCGTAATCAGCGAGAAATTTCCGGCAATTCTCTAATTTGAGTTCATTTAAAATATCACTCACCCAAGTCGAGCCGAACGACTCCCATGCGCAAACATCAACCCCTCGGGCTCCCAGTAAAGACCATAAAGCCATTTCAATTGCTCCGGTATCCGATGCCGGAACGATCCCGCAAACATAATCATCGGGCAGTTTGAGGATTTCCTTAGATTTTTGTATCACAGTATCGATACGCGCTTTAGCAATTTTTGCCCGATGCGAGCGACCTACTAATGCATTGGATAGGCTGTCAATTGACCATCCCGGTCTTTTTGAACAAGGTCCTGAAGAAAAATTAGGAGATTTAGGTTTCAGTGTTGGTTTCATGTTTTCTTGAATCAGTTATGATGCTTGTACTTGCCAAGGTTGATTAATAATTGAATCAATTTGATTCTTATTTAAAGCAGAAAATAATTCCGTGGCTTTTTTTATAGTAATGCCCCGAATGAATTTAATTTGAGGCTCTAATTCATTTAGGTTTTCCAGCGTTAGAATATTATTGTCATGATAGACCAAGGAATAGCCGGATTTGTAATGGCTTATAGAGAGATCTTTGTGCGGGCATGCCTCAGTGCTTTTTGTGAATAAACTTTCAACTAAGGATTTTATTTTTGCCTCACTAGGATCAATATAAGTGGTTCCAAATGCATCCGTGATACTGGTATGGTCCATGAATTTAAAAAAGTGATTTTGTAAGGATTAGAGAATTCCGTTTTGCTTCTTTAAATTTTATTTTACGAGCAGCGGGTAGAGCATCTATATTTGCCTCTTTGAAATGGCATTTTGAAACGAAGAAATTCGCAGCATTTGAGGTTATGGCAAAGGCAGTAGAGTGACCTTGGGTTTTTCCTTTTTCACAGGCTGCTTGAACAAGTTTTCGACCAATTCCTCGGCCATTGTAATAAGGCTGAACAAAGACACTGCCAATTTCTATGCAATCTTCCTCTGGATAGCTTGATATGCAGGTGCAAGCGACAATGCTCCCGTCTATTTCGTAAACAAAATAATGCTCAATATTTGAAAGAATGGCTTCAGTTGAGCGGTTTAAGAGCGTATCTTTTTTGACGGAATTTTGAGTTAGGTGAAGCAGGGCAGGGACATCACTAGACTCGGCACTTCGAATTGTTTCATACTTGTTGGCATGAATCATTGTTCCAATGCCCACTTTATCGAAGAGTTCATTGAGCAAGGCATTATTGATAGTTCCGTTGAGTAAATGAACCCGCTGAACTTTGAGCGCTATTGCTTCAATGGCGATCTGACTTTGGTGCTTGAACCAATCAGGGAATTTTTCGAAATCATTGGAAATAAGCAGATCTTTGAGCTCCGAGGCGGCAATATTTGTCAGTGGCTCTCCGTCAATAATCGGGCATTCATGATCTCCGACTAAGATGAGTTTTTCTGCCTTAACCTTACTGAATATAGCTTGGAGGAAGTGCTCGGTATTAATTTTTATAATGGGATCTTCGGTCGACAAAAGGCATAATTTCGAATGCTTAAGCTCAGCTTCTAATGCCTCAAAATTATACTCAATCGGAGCCTTGGGGTCTTTTTGATTGTTTTTAATATCGCAATTGTAGAGTTCTATTAGGTCAGACTGAATCCCTGGACTTATATAAGCCTTAGCGGGAAGGAGGTTAATTGAACTTTCGGAAGCTTCATAAAAAAAGATGATGATTTGAATCTTGAGTGAGTGAAGGATGGTGATCTCCTTCAGTATAGAGTCAAAATTGGGGGATTCACTTAAGCTGACTTGAATTCCAATTACGAAGATTTGTTTTCTGAATAATTTAACATACCGAAGGATTCCGTGGAGATCCGATGGTTTGAGTTCTATATTGCTAGGGAATTCATTATTCATTTAATATCTATATAAGTGAAAATTCGTGGTAATCAATTAACAAGTGTTCAGTTTTAATACAACTTTCTATGGAGTCCGTTAAGAACAGTTTAATCGAAGCAGTTGAGCAATATACGACCTGGCTTGACTTAGATAAAGGCTTGTCTCAGCACACGGTGAGTGCGTATCGATCCGATTTAATTCAATTTTTAGATTTTATCATTCGAGACGAGGAAACATCTATCCAAAGATGGAATGAGGTCTCCTCGAAAAATTTAGATCAGTGGTTAAAACACCTGGGTTCAAAGCGTTTATCTAGGCAGAGCCAATCTAGGAAATTCACTGCAGTGAGCACCTTTTCTAAATACCTTTTAAAAGAGAAGCTGATTACAAAAGACTTTTCAGAGATGAGTTACCGGCCCAAATTAGATAAAAAATTACCCACGGCTCTAACTAGTGATGAGATTAATGCACTGCTAAGTTCTGCTAGGAATCATACGAATTTGGGTCTGCGTGATTATTGCATCATAGAACTGCTGTACAGCGGAGGGCTTAGGGTATCCGAATTGTGCCATTTGAAGATAGAGCATATGAATTTAGAGGCAGGCTTTATTCGGGTTTTTGGTAAAGGTTCTAAAGAAAGAGTAGTGCCATTAGGGCATTCAATTAGAGAAGCTTTAGAAGCTTACCTCGTACAATCAAGGCCCAGCCTTGTTGGGGAAAGAACTGATAGTACTTTATTTCTTGGAAGACTGGGCAAGGCTCTATCAAGAAAAACAATTTGGCACATGATCAAGAAGCATGCGGATAAGGCCGGTATCAAAAAAACAGTGAAGCCTCATAGTCTCAGGCATACCTTTGCCACCCACCTCCTTGAGGGCGGAGCTGATTTAAGATCAATTCAGGAATTACTCGGTCATTCGGACATTTCTACAACTCAAATTTACACGAACGTACAAGAGGCGAGGCTACAAGAAGAGCATAATTCTTTCCATCCTAGAAAGGCTGACTGAGCTTAATTTGAATGCTTAGAGCAACGCTCATTAAATTATATTCTTAAAACAACGAGTGAGTGCCATCTAAAATGGCCTCCCGTAGGGGATTCGAACCCCTGTCGCCAGGATGAAAACCTGGTGT
>CAJWRZ010000071.1 GCA_913045955.1 uncultured Puniceicoccaceae bacterium | reverse complement strand
GTTCTGGCAATTTTTCATTTAAAGAATTTAAGCGCCAATAAAGAACATTTGAAATCGCCGGTACGCCCATCACTTTACTACCTGATTTAATTGATCTTAAAACAGCCGATGTTGGACCCACCACAGAATTTGCACCAATTTCAAGATGCCCCGCTGCCCCGCTTTTGCCAGCAAAGATTACATTATCTCCGATTATTGTACTCCCGGAGATCCCGGTTTGACTGACCAGTAAGCAATGTTTTCCAACCTGAACATTGTGCGCTATCTGGACTAGATTATCAATTTTAGTACCTTCACCAATTAAAGTCACCCCTAGGCGCGCCCGATCAATTGTCGAATTTGCACCTATTTCCACCTCCGATTCCGTTTTAACATGCCCAACTTGAGGAATTCGTTCATGCCGGCCTTTAATTTCTGCATAACCAAATCCATCTGAGCCGACTACGCACCCTTCCAAAAGTCGATTACGCGTACCAATCTCACAATAAGAACCCACCGAAACCTTCGGAAATAAAATTGATTGGTCACCCACTTTAGCATGCGCCCCAATTGAAATTTGACTGATTAATACGGCAGCACCCACCTGCGCTTCAGCTTCAATAACACAAAGTGGACCAATGTAGGCATTCTCCGATATCTCCGCGGTTGGATGAACCACTGCTGATGGGTGAATTCCGGGCGCAGGTTTTTCTATTAAAGACAATTCTACTTCTCGGCAGAATTTTGCTAAAACAAAAGAAGGGTCATCCACAAAAATAAAAGTCTGACCTACAGCCGGCTTAACCTCGATATCTTTGGGCACAAGCAGTACCGAAGCCTTAGTTTTAAGCAGCGCCTCTTTATATTTGGGGTTATTAAAAAAAGAAAGGTCGCCCTCCTTAGCCTCGGCTAAAGTGGCGACCCCTGAAATTGATCCTTTGTAGTCTCCTAGCGAAGTAAAATCAGAGTCAATAAGATCCAATATAAATTCCAATGAATAGGAATGAATCATGACATTCTGTTTTATTTTTAAGGATAACTGAAATTTATTTATTTAACTCAGCGATTACTTTATCGGAGATGTCTAAGCTATCTGCAGCGAAAACAACACTACCAGTCGGTAGCACAAGATCAATTTTAGCTGCTTTAGAAACTTTTTCCACAGCGGCTAACGCTTTTTCTTGTAAAGGTGCTAATTCTGATTGTTGACCATTTTGTGCTAGCTCTTGAGCTTGCTGAGAGAACTGCTGTAGTTGAGATTGCTTGCTTTGCAATTTACCTTGGAGTTCGACGAGTTTAGAACGTGCTTCATCTTGTGCTGCAGAATCCAATGCTGGATTGTTCGCAGTTGCATCAGCTTCTCTAGCATCAGCAATGATTACGGTGATCTCTTGCTGCATGCGTTGAATTTCTTCTTCGATTGGAGCAACTGAGCTACGGACTTTTTCTACGGCTTGATTGAACTCTACGTATTCAGCTAAGATTTTCTGAACATCGACAGTGGCAATATTACCAGCAGTTAGAGATCCTAACAGGCTTGATAGGACAAGGGAGATAATAATTAATTTTTTCATAAATTTTTAAGGATTGGTTAAGGATTATTGTAAAGTAAGTATTTAGTAACGAGTGCCAAATGAAAAATTAAACTGAGCATCGTCTGCTACACTATTAGGAGTAGTGATTGGAATTCCATAATCAAGTTTTAAAGGCGAACCCATCATTAAAATTCGAACGCCTACACCTACGTTATCCGCATAATTATCGAAGCCAAAGTCTGATTCACCCTCATTAACAAAACCGCCATCATAAAAGGCGACAAATCCAAGGGCTTCTGCGACATGGAATAAATACTCGATGGAAATGAGTCCATAGGAATGTCCTCCGGCACTTTCATCACTGAATTTAACTGTTCCATCAGTGTTTTTGCCGTCTGGCGAGAGTGGTCCAACGGCCCGGTATTCAAAACCTCTAAGCGTTTCAGGACCTCCTAAATAAAAGCGGTCATAGAAAGGTGCTTCTACGTCATCTCCAAGTGGTAAGACAGTTCCTAAACGGCCGATAAATGAAATACTTTGCTTCCATAAATCAAATGTTGGGAAAAATTGGGCCGTGCGAAGATCCAATTTAAAGTAATTAACATCACCCCCTAATCCAGCAAATTCAGCAAGAGCAGTAGTACGATTACCGGACCTTGTGAATAACATACTGTCCCGGCTGTCTCTTAGTAAGGTTAGGCCAACTTTTGAAACCGCCTCTTCTCCGATCGCTCTTTGGAAAACATCGGCTACACCGTCAGGAGTATCAAGATTGTTTGAAGCTAATACATCAAAAATATCCACCATTTCAAAATTATAAGATAACTTCGATTCGATTATCTCAAATAAACGTCGACGCAATGAAATCTCAAAACCCGTTCTTTTTTCATTATAATCAGCACTGTTATATTCTGATTCCGTACTGTAGAGACTGGTTCCAAGTGCTAAGCGTTGCCCAAAGAGCCAAGGTTCTTCAAAGCTAACTAGCATTTGGTTACCCCTACGTCCAATTGAGATTCGAGCTCTAAACTTTTGACCCGCCCCCTGAAATCCAGACTTCCAGTCACTGAAGTTGAAGTTGCTCTGTTTCATCTCCAAGAAAAACTGAGTGCTACTGACTGACCCAAACCCTGCCCCGAAGCTAAAAGATCCACTGCGTGACTCAGAAACTAAAATATTAAGATCTTTTCTTCCCGGTATATTTGTAGACTCAGGCGTGAGACGCACCGTTTTAAAGTAACCGGAATTGCGTAAACGCATTTCGCTTGATTTCATGCGCTTATAATCGAAGACGTCACCAGGTCGTAATGCAAGTTCTCTCACAATCACCTGCTGTTTAGATTTTGAATTACCTTCAATTGAAATGCTTTGTAGATAATACTTATCACTTTCCAAAACATTGAAGATTATATCAATCGCGCGATTTTCAAGGTTTGGTTTTCTTTCTGCATAAACTCGAGTCTCCAAATAGCCTCTTGAAGTATACACACCTTTAATTTCTTCGGCGTATGCATCAATTCCTTCAGAAGAGTAAATAGAGCCTTCCTTGAGCTTCCGATTACTCAAGAGTTCCTCACTAGTAAAGATTGTGGCTCCCTCAACAGACATAGCCCCTAAGTAATATTGTTGGCCTTCCTCTATATTTATAGTGATTTGAGTTTTCTTCTTTTTACTAAAATCATAACGCACAGAATCTAAATCAATCTTAACATCTAGATAACCTGAATTTTGATAGAACAAACGAAGCCTTTCTATATCTTCCTTGAAGGCATCTTTTTCAAACTGCCCCGTGCCCGATAAGGCAGAAAACCAGTCCTTCTTTTTCGTCTGCATAACGCGCCTCAAAGCACTCGACTTGAAAGCCGTATTACCCACAAACTCAATTGATTTAAGTAGTAGCTTATCAGCCTCATTAACATCTATTGATACAGTAGCGAAGCCATCCCTTTCATCTCGATCAATAGTAAAATCTACGCTCGCATCAGCGTAGCCTTTCTTAACATAAAGATCCCGAATTTTCTTAGTTGATGAATCAATTTTAAATTCGTCTAAAGTGATCAGCCCAATTAATTCTCCCGCCTCAAGCAGTCTATTATTGGAGATCGCTTGATTACCGCTGATGTTAATCGACTTTATTTTATACTTAGAAGTCAGGTATATAATAAGATCCACATTTTCAGAAGCTGGCTGAAGCTTGAAATCAACAAATTCAAAATAATTAGTAGCGTAAAGTGATCTGATCGCCTGATCTGAAATTTGGCGATTATAAACAGAACCTTCTTTAAGCGGTATATTTGATAAAATAAAGGCTCTTTCGACCGTCTTAAAATTTTCATGCACCACATGGATTTTATTGATCGATACATCCTCACTAACGATCTCCTGCGCAGAAAGGGAGAGCCCGATAAAGAATATCGGTAAAAATAGCTTATAGTAATTCTTAAATATATGCATGATTTTTTATCTAGAGTATTATCTTTGGAAATTTTCGTAACGCGTATAACGGCGCATAAAAGTTAGGTCAATTTCGCCGACAGGACCATTTCTCTGTTTAGCAACAATTAGTTTAATATGTTCAACTTCTCCAGGCTGCGCACTTGGATCGAAATCATCTTCTTCTTTATTTTTAGGTCGGTGCAACATTAATACAACGTCCGCGTCTTGTTCTATCGATCCTGATTCACGAAGATCCGACAATCGCGGATTACGATTTTCACGCTCAGACTCACGATTCAACTGACTTAAGACCACCACCGGAACATTTAATTCCTTGGCCATGCTCTTCACACCCCTAGAAATATCTGCGATTTGCTGTTCTCGAACCACCCTTGGATCAGCACCACGAATGAGCTGAAGGTAGTCAATAATCACTAGCCCTAATTTATTCTTCGTATGAATGCGCCGTGCTTTAGCCCGAATATCCAAGATAGAGGCATTGGAATCATCATCAATCCAGAGGGCTGTTTCCTTGAGCTCCATACCCGCTTGCATAATAGCGCCAATGTCTTTGGTTGACGCCACTCGGTCACGAATTCTACGAAGGTCAACCCTAGACCGGCTACACATAAGCCTTGTAGTTAACTGAGCTGAAGTCATTTCCAAGCTGAATACAAGGACTCCGGCGGACTCCCTGCCACCATTCGGTAAAATAGCATGCTCGGCAAAATTCATCGCCAAACTGGTTTTACCCACTGAAGGCCTAGCTGCCACAACAATCATTTCACCAGGATGGAATCCATAAGTTAATCCATCCAAATCCTTAAATCCCGAAAAAACTCCCTGGCTGAGTTTATTATCACGCAAATCTTTAATATCTCCGACCGCCTTATCGACTGTATCTCGGATTGATTGAGCCCCCTCGGTCACCCGATCCTGGCTGATTTCAAAAACTGACTGCTCAATTCTTTCAACAAAAGTTTCAATGTCTTCTTGCTGTTCATAACAGGCATCGATTGTTTCCCTAGAGGTACGAATCATTCTACGAAGTAGGTATTTTTCGTGAACTATCTTAGCAAAGTAACGTGCATGAACCGCAGTTTGAATACGGTTTTGAATCGCATATATTCCGGAAATACCGCCGATTTCCTCATCTTGGCCCGTTTTCTTCAGATGCTCGAAAAGCAGTATTTCATCAATTGGATTACCAATTTGATATAATTCTAAGAGTGCCTCATAAATAATTTGGTGAGACGGCTTAAAAAAACAATCAGGCGTGACCTTTTTCTCGATACAGTCTGTTATAACATCGCGCCCACCATCAATTAAGCAGGCGGCAAGAAGTCCTTCCTCAGCTTCAAGATTGTGAGGCTGAACTCGGGTATTGTCTATCTTGAGGTTTGACCTTTTGTTCAGCTTTGAATCGCGATTTTTTGATTTCGATTCAACAGACATCTTTTATAACGTGCGCTCTAAGATTGGCCCGATTACTCAGTTGGAGCTGGGTCGCTTTCCGCATTGCTATCGTCTGAAATAAGATTCTCAGAAACAATCTCTAATTGTAACTCGACACTTAGTTCTGAACCTAGCTTAACCGGAATTTTATGTGAACCGAGCTCTTTAATCGGTTGGCCAACGCCAAGTTGCTTCTTCTCTATAACAATCGATTGTTCAGCTAACTTAGATAAAATGTCATTAACGGTTACCGCACCAAACATTTTCCCGCTATCGCCCGTTTTAACGGCGATTGCAATGGAAGTTTGCGCTATCTTATCGGCAAGCGTTTTTGAAGCCTCCAATTCTTTTCCAATGCGTTTTTCTTTAGCCACTAAAAGCGCTTCAACCTGCTTTTTGTTCGCTTGATTTATAGGCAATGCCTTGTTTCTAGGTAGGAGAAAATTGCGCGCATAACCTGCACGAACTGTAACTGTCTCACCTTCAGAACCTAGACCTTGGATAGCCTCTAATAATAATACCTCACTGTTTGCCATAATTTATATATATTTAAGA
>CAJWRZ010000070.1 GCA_913045955.1 uncultured Puniceicoccaceae bacterium | reverse complement strand
GCTGCGTTTAAAGAATAGTCAAATAAATGGTTTGATCAAAAACAAGTCCATCAACCTTAGTACAAAAGCATCGAAAATTTTCCACGATAACTATGCCTTCGAAGGCCACTATCCTGAGGCTCGTATAAAGATTGAAAATGGGATTCTTGAATCAATCAATTTTGACCTACATTCAATAAAAGCTGGTTTATTGAAAGTAGGTCATTCTTTCGGATCAATAGAAACTGCAAATAAAAGTGAGATTGCCGGCAGTGCCTTCTTCAGCCATCAAGGCGCGCCCACCTCAGCGGAATTCCAATATGATTTTACTAACGAAACAATCAGCTTAGGCTTAGTATCATATTTAAATAAAGCTTTAGCGGTGAGTGCACTTAAAGATTTCAATATGAAGTTTAATCTTGATGACTATCTCATAAAAGACCCCGAGCCCATTTTCTTAAAAATGGATTTATTACTTGGTAAAGATTTTGCACTTGAGAAGGCCAAGGGGAACATGGCAGTTAATGCGCTGAGCATTAATGAATTTCATATTGACCATATCAGTTCAGATTTCAAATTAGACTCGAGTGAGGAACTCATTTCAAAAACGCACTTAAGGACAAAACGGGGTCCCGCCGACATAGAAGCCTCAATTAATCGCGCAAGGGGTAGCTACCTTTTCACTATAGAAGGTTTTGCCGCACCCAATGATTATAATTCAATCGCACCCAAGTGGTGGAAAAATACGTTTAAGGCATTTACGTTTAATGATAATTGCCAATCCTTTGGCGAGTTTTCTATATTGGGGCATTTTAAAAATAATATTCCAAACTTATTTATTGGGCGAGCTATAGGTTCTAATATAACTTACAGGGGAGTTAACGTTAAAACCTCTGACTTACTGGTCCAAGGGCATGATTACATTACTAAAATTCGAATAAAAGAGGCACACACTGAGACAGGGAAAGCCTCCGGCACAATCCAACTAGCAGTCAAACCCGACGGATTTACTAAGCCTGAATCCGTTCAGCTAGATTTAATCTCGGAATTATCACTGGAGGATAGCCAAGCACTATTTGGAGAAAATATTAGGACTATCATCAGTCACTTTAAAACAAACGCTACACCCCTAGTTCGCTTAGACTCGGTAATATTCAATGACTACTATACGGAGCACAAAGATAAATCTTATTACAATTTGAATATCTCAACCGACAAGCCTTTCTTATTTATGGATAGACCTTTCGAAGATTTAAATATTGAAGTCTATGGCCGGGAAAATAATCATTATCTGCGCTCGGCTGTTGCAGCTTTCTCTAAAGGGACTCTTAAGTTTAATGCTGATATAACTCAGACCGATTCCGAGGATCCGCAATTACGCATAGACCTTGAGATCCTTGACAGTGACAGTCGTTTGACCGCCAAGAATCTAACTCAGCCCTTCAATCTAGAATCGAGAGAAACATCCGTTGAAGAAGTTCAAACCAAGGTCCAAAAGCTAAATGCGGCATTAAAGTCAAAAGGTTCACTACTGAACCTCAGTAATCACAAGGGCTTTGGGCAGTTAGATATTTCCGGTAATGGCTTAGCTCAAATTCATTTACTGGGTCCTTTTTCAAAAGCTTTGAATGAATTAAAGATCCCTATCGGATCCTTTGGCTTAAACAAACTCAACAGCTGGTTTTACATTAATAAAGAAATCGTTGATGTGCATCATCTTGAGATTAACGGCGATCAAACTGAGGTCTTAGGGAATGGCTCTTATAATATTAATGATCAAAGCATCAATTTTGATATCAAAGTAGATATTCTTAAAAATGCTTTTCTATCCTTCTCGAACTTAGGAATCTTTGGGGAGCTATTCAACCCGATTAAAGAGCTGCTCAGCTTCACGGTAACTGGCACGCCTGATAAACAAATTTGGAGATCAAGGTTCGACCCAAGAAATCTATTTGAATGACTCTAGAATAGCCTCAGCTGATGCGATTCCTGACAGCGCAGCTGACTCTACCCTAGACTTTAGGAAGCCATCCCCGGCGATACTTAATCTTTTTTTCGCAGAACGGTAATGGCTCATCGGAAGCGGATTTATAGCAAAGGCGAAGCCCCATGCATGACAATGAAAATCAATCACCTCCGAGCCTAAATATTGCTTTGCGGCATTGATTAAAAGCATACCTCTCTCTGAATCAGAACGATCCCAATGCTCTCTAGCAAATAACGGATTTGATTGTAAAGTTATAGATACTCCAGCTGACGGGATTCCCTTTTGTCCATTATCACAAATCCATGATACAATTGAATTATCAATTTTTAAACATCCCGGACTGGGTAGCAGACTTGGGCCATCTAAAACCGCAAGAACTGACAAGCCCTTTTCGTATTCAACAGATTCTAATAACGCACGACTCTCAAGGCTATTGAATACCGATGATTTTTTTAGTAGTTCAACTGATTGGGGGATCGGCGGGGTCAAAACAAGTTCTTCGCAATTATGAGCCGTACCGTCCTCTGTTTCTAAGATCCAATGACTCCCACTGTCATGAATATGATGCACTTTTGAACTTTGGCGCACCTCTAAATCCTTCGCCAAATATTGAGGGATTGCATTGATCCCATTAACGCCGACATAACGTGCCGAAGCATTTTCTTTAGTTGGATTTAATTCAAACCAAGCTTTAGCTATTTTTTCTTTTTCCCATTCAGCGACCAAAGCTTGGAAGCGTGTATCACGCGCTGTAAAATATTGCGCACCGTGATCCCACTTCCCTTGCTCTCTATTACGCGTACACATTCTGCCACCCGGACCTCGACCTTTATCTAAAACAAAAACTGATACTCCCGCGCGCTGAAGAACCTGTGCACAGACTAAGCCAGCAATTCCACTCCCAATAATGCCAACTTTTTTATCCATTATCTTTTAAAGCTTTAAGCAAAGCTTTGTTGATTTCTGCGCACTCCCATTGGAACCCTTCATTAATTAGCGTGTAAGGCATTACCCCAATATCCGCGAGCAAGGTTTCATGACCCATCGCTCCAAATAGCATATGCACAATAAACTTAGGGAGCGGTATCACAGTCGGTCGCTTTAAGATTTTACCTAGATGGGCTACAAAGACTTTATTCTGAACCGGATTGGGCGAAACTGCATTCAAGCTTCCAGAAAAATCACCTTCTATTGCCCAAATAAAAATTTTAACTAAGTCATGGAGCTCTATCCAACTCATCCATTGTGTTCCTGAACCAACCACGCCACCTAAGCCCAACTTAAAGGGCATTAATAGGCGCGCTAGGGCACCGCCCTTCTTGCTCAAAACAACACCGGTTCGCAGAAGGACTACGCGGTTTTTTGTAGCGTCTAATGCTTGGGCTTCTTGCTCCCACTCGCGACAAACCTCAGACAAAAAACCGTCGCCCGGATTTGCCATTGGAGTGCTTTCTTGATCTTCATTACTGATATAACCAGCTTGGGCACCATAAAAATTAATTCCTGAAGTGCTGATTAGGGCTGCTGGCGAATTCAATGCTTTCATCCTATCAACTAACAGCCGTGTACCTAGAACTCGGCTCTTTAATATCGCTTCCTTGGACTTTTTATTCCACCGCTGAGCTATAGGCTCACCCGCAAGATGCACCACACAATCAGTCCCAACTAAGGCTTTTTCGTCAAAATTACCTGCAAGTGGATCCCAATAGTAAGTATCTTTTTGATCCGTTTTTTGGCGGACTAATCTACGGACCGTATGGCCTTTCTGAATTAAGCGCTCACTTAAAGCCGTTCCAATAAGACCTCTTGAGCCGGTTATTAATATAGTTTTCTTCATGAATTTTATTGATCTAAAGCTTGTAAGAAATCTTCCGCAGTCTCCATTAAATTCTTTTTCTTAAGTGAATCCATTCTATCAAAAGTTGAAAGAAGCATTCCTAATCTAGGGTTTTTGGTGAATGCCTTCCTATATTTATTAAGGAACCTCCAAAATAGGCTATCCCAAACCTGTGACCATTCCCCTTTTGAGTAATCACTCATTTTAATTATGTAATTACTTGAGCTAATGTAAGGCTTGGATGCAAATAAACCTCCGTCTGCGAATTGACTCATTCCATAGACATTAGGGACCATCACCCAATCATAGGCATCGATATACATTTCCATGAACCAGCGATAAACCGCGTCTGGGTCTAATTCACAAAGCAGCATGAAGTTACCCAAGATCATCAACCTCTCAATGTGATGGTTGTAACCGGTTTTTAGAAGCTTCTTAATCGTATCATCAACAGGTGCTATCCCTGTTGTTCCATCGTAGAATGAATCAGGCATGGCTCTGGTAAACTTCCAGTAATTGGTCGTCCTAGATTGAACGCCACGAGCTTCATACATACCTCTGATAAACTCGCGCCACCCTAAAATCTGACGAATAAAGCCTTCTAAGGAGTTTAGGGGAATTTCATTTTCTTGTGCATAACTTAAGGCTCTGTCGATGACATACCTTGGCGACAAGAGACCCGCATTCATCAAGGGCGAAATGATACTATGATTTAGGTAAGTCTCATTTTTCAGTATGGCATCTTCATAGCTACCAAAATCATAGAAGCGTTGTGCTAAAAATTGCTCAAACCAATCCTTCGCTTCCGCATGATTGGAAGGATATAATTGCTCCTGCGTAATTTCACCCAGGCGATCAGGAAATTCTTTTTGAATCTCAGAGACCGCACTCCGGTAATTACTGTTATTGGGGAAATTCAATACCGGCGGCTTTTGACCTTTGGGATATTTTTTACGGTTCTCTGCATCAAAGGTCCATTTGCCCCCCACTGGCTTCCCGGCTTCTACTAATACATCCTCTTTGATCCTTTGTGATTTATAAAAATCACCGTGCCTGAAGAGGACTTTACCTTCCTTGAAAAAGATACTGTTACTTTGCTTATCGTTGATAAAGCCTTCATTGGAAATTGATTGTAGCTTAATCCCATATTGTTCTGCGGTGGCAATAATTCTTCGGCTAAGATACTGGTCTACCGGATCTATATAAACGATCTCCGTAACCCCTTTTTCTTTGAGGTGGATAATTAATTCCTTGATGTGCGCAATCGGTTCTTGCGACTGCACATAACGCACTGCTTCGTTGTTTTCTCTAAGAAATTCTGCGTAGTTTCGCATCGTCATACGATGGAAGACCAACTTCTGCGCATGAAAATTGTACTGCTTGAAGAATAAGTGCTCCTCAATTAAAAAAATTTCAGTGCCTTTGATTTGACTGGGGATATTTTCAAATAGTTGATTAGGAAAAATCAAACTCACTTTGGACGACGTCATAATAAAAACTTATTTTACTTTATAGACGACAAAGCCTCCAAGGCGCGTTCTCGACCAAAACTATGTTCGATGATCGCTTTTGGATAAGACGCGCCTAAAACAACGGATGCCGCTTTAAGCTCTTCAGCTGATGCTTCCCAAGGTTGATGAATATTTTCTGACTTCATGTCTGACAATTCAGGAACCCAACGCTTAACATAAAGACCTTCTGGATCGAACTTCATACCCTGAATCATTGGATTGAAAATTCTAAAATAAGGGGCTGCATCGGCACCGCACCCACCACTCCATTGCCATCCTAAAGTATTACTTGCTAAATCAGCATCCACTAAGGTGTCCCAGAACCAAGCGGCTCCTGCATTCCAGCTGTGGAGCATATGTTTAACCAAGAAGGAAGCTACAATCATGCGTACCCGATTGTGCATCCAACCCGTTGCATACAACTGTCGCATACCCGCATCGACAATTGGATAACCTGTCTCGCCTTTTTTCCAACGATCTAGGGATTGAGCATCGGATTCCCAAGGGAACTTTTCATACTTTGCTTGCAAGGGCTTTTGAGGAGTTTCCGGGAAATGGTACAAAACATAATAAGCAAATTCTCTCCAATAGATCTCTTTTAAGTAAGTTAAGGGACCTTTCTCCTTAAGATCACAGCGTGTGCTTAAGGCGTGGGCAATCTGCCTTGGGCTGATCTGCCCCCAGCGTAGATATGGGGATAAAAATGAAGTACCAGTTGTGTCTGGTCGGTCTCTCTCCGTATGATACTCATCGGAGGCTTCTTTGATAAATTCATCTAATAATATTTGTGCTTTAGATTCACTGACATCCCAAAAATCTGCTAACTTTGAAGGCCAATCTAAACTCTCCGGAAGCAGCCCCAAAGAATCCAAGGACTCGCTGTGAATTTCTTGTGAACTGAATCTAAGCGACGATCGATCTAGAGACTC
>CAJWRZ010000069.1 GCA_913045955.1 uncultured Puniceicoccaceae bacterium | reverse complement strand
TCCAACAACCTTTGAGTGTCCCATTACTTAGAAAATGATATTATTTTTGAAAAAAATAAAGATTAGAATGAACCAATTCTTCCTTCTTTGAATTGTACCGCCGCAGAGCCGATTAATGAAAGGTCAATCCGCTCAACTTCAGGATTACCTTGGCCGTTTAAATAGGACAGAATATACTGTAGTCGTTTAATTTGTTGATCAAAATCAGTAAAACCACCGAAGAGTATTCTCGGAATACTTCGAGTCCTTATTTCAATGATTTGACCCGGCATGCCAATTTCTCCTGGAAAATTTTCAAGGGAAACCACTTTTATCTGTAATTTTCGGTCAATTTGAGCCTCGGCTAATGATTCCATCAATAAAGCGAGCCGCTCTATGCCCACTACTGGATCATAGCTCTTACCTGAGCGCCTATAAGGGATCAAATAAGGAAGTTCAGAAATAAATTCGGAGCTATACCCAAATCCCTCGTAAAATATTCCATTGAGTGAAACGAGATTAATAATCGGATCCCCTTTAGACTGGGCTAACTTGATTTTCAAGAGGGGGGTTTCTTCAATTAAGTCGATTTTGAGTGATTCTGGAAATACTCGGGTGACTTCAGCCTTTAATACTTGGTCATAGTTTTCTAGATCCATTTTCAATTTAAAAATATCCACGGCCATCAATTGTTTCTTCTGCCTTATTGAAATGGCATTACTGAGCCATTGCTCGTCTAAGACTCCGCTAGTTTTAAAAAGTACCTTACTTAGATAACTCGCCCTGGATTCATTGGCTGATGCGATCTCCGGATCCGTATCGGTATCCGAGAGTTTAGAATTAACATAAAACCCTAATCCAAGGCATAAAAGTAGCATGATGATCCCCTTAGAATAATCTCGCAACCACCTAAGAAAAGTAGTGCCTGTTGTGATTTTATTGGTTTTACCTTGGGTTAGATCACGCCATCCACCTGCCCCACTATAGGAGACAGGTTCAGTTTTTTTAGGTTTTGGATCCATAGCTTATTCAGTTTATATTTCCATTTGCTCGTGAAGACCAACTTTAAAAACGCTCTAAGGACGCTGAGAGCATAGTTTTTGTGAGGGCTTCAAAACTAATTGCTTGGGGAGCTGCCGATTTTGGGAATAAACTAGTTTTTGTCATCCCAGGTATTGTGTTTATCTCTAGGAAATAAGCTTTATCACCCTCTAAGATGAAATCAACTCGCGCAAAATCACGGCACTTACATTCCTTGAAAATAGCTTCAGCTTGAGCTTTTAGATTTAAAACTAACGCTTCAGGAATGTCCGCAGGACTGACATAAACTGTATCCTTCGAATTATATTTAGCATTATAATCATAACGCTCACATATAATTTCAACAACCTCCAAGGCTCGGCCACCTAAGATGCCAATGGTTAATTCTCGGCCATTGAGTGCCCGCTCAATAAGCCATGAACCTGTTTCAATTTTCGATAAAGCCAATCCCAGAGATGATCGGCCCTTTATAAAAGTAACCCCACAACTACTCCCAGAATTATTGGGTTTTAAAACTAATGTATCCCCTATTTTTTCGATCACTGCATCGGCTAATGGTACTGCTCCTGCCTCTATCAGTCTGTAATCTGCGGTCTCTATATTAATCTTTTCTGCGCACTTTTTAGCGGCAAATTTATCCATACATAAAGCACTCGATTCAGAGCCACTCCCAACAAAGTTAATACCCCTTTCCTCAAGAAGTGCTTGTAATTGCCCGTCCTCACCAAAGGCTCCATGCATCACCGGGAACACGATATGTCTATCTTTATCAATCCAGTCGGGCAGTGTATTGGTTTCCAAGCAGACTGCCTTAACGGGGTACTGGTCCTTAAGTGACTCAGCCACACATTGCCCGCTTTTGATGGAGATAGAGCGCTCGTCTCCAATCCCTCCATATACTATGACGATGGATTCAAAGGCTTTCATTTTCATTATGATTCCTTTCCTTTTTCTCCTCGCTAGAAAGCTCTAAAACAGAACTCCACTCTTCTCCTAAGAGCAAGACTTCGGGCTCTAAACTATGGCCTGAAGCATGCTTTACTTTTTCCCTAATAATTTGAATGAGTGACTGTACGTCCTTGGCCGAAGAACCACCGCTATTGATAATAAAATTACCATGAATATCTGATACTTGTGCTCCGCCGACTTTTACGCCTTTAAGACCATATTGATCAATCAATCGTCCGGCATATTCCCCCTCAGGGTTTTTAAAAATACAGCCAGCACTTGGGGCGACTGGCTGACTGCCCTTTCTAACATCAGAGTAAGAATCCATACGATTACGGATAATATCGCATGGCTGATTATCGCCGATCTTTAACACCGCACCTAAAGCAATCCCCTCGCTGATTTCTTTAACTTTACGGTACTCTACTGTGAATGCTTCATTCGGAATATCTTGGATTTCACCGGTTTTATTAATCATAATAACACGATCAACTATATCAAAAGTCCAACGACCCATAGCACCTGCGTTCATTCTAAGCGCACCACCTAAAGTACCCGGAATTCCTTCTAAGAATTCAAAGCCAGAGTAGCCTAATTTTGCAACAAAGCCGCATAACTCTTTAAGCCTTGCGCCACACCCTACCCAGATATGTTGCTCATCGATCACTTGGATCTCACGCCATATCTTTTGGTTAAAGCGCATCACAAGACCCTTGTAGCCACTATCAGCGATTAAAACATTGGAGCCTCTACCTAAGCAAAAATAGTCTAAACTAAATAAACGGGCTGACTCCAATAAGGCTAAAACATCCGCACTTGAGGCTGGCTCAGCGTAGTGCGAGGCTTCACCGCCTATTTTGAAGGTAGTTTTAGAGGCCATATTCTCTGATAAACTCAATTTACAGGCGTCCGACACTTTAGAATTTGTATAAGATAGCCAAGCTGACTGAGCCGATTCTGACTTATAATGTGCACAAAATGCTTGAGCGAATTCAGTGATTGTACCAGCCCCGACAAATAATAATAAAGGGTTTTTCAGTCCGTCAATATATAGATTGAGCTCTTTAATTCCGGCCAAATCTAAACTCAGTAAATCCATCGAAACACTTTGATCTGCTTTGCTTAAGTCATCCGAGCTACCCCCCTTACAATAAGCTTCAAATGCTGAATAAACGGGCAATAAAAATATCTTTTTAGCTAAATTCAGGGCTTCAGAAAATTCTTTGATTAATGCTTTCGTCCTAGAAAATCGATGCGGCTGAAAAACAATCACTAATTCTCGCTGATCATACTGCCGCGCAAAAGCATCAATCAGTAATCGAATCTCTTCTGGATGATGAGCATAATCCTCATAGACAGTCAGTGCATCTGATTGAAGTAAGGCTGTCTGGCGTCTTTCAATCCCCGGGAAATCATTGAATAAATCTGAACTCAAAGCTGTATCCTCTGAAAATAATTTGAGCAAAGATAAGGCAAAGCGCTGGTTAGATTGATTAAATGCAGAAGGCGTAAGCGTTGGATTTGAAAAATCTTCTAAGTTTTGAGTAGCGGATGAACGATTGATTCCTTCGTTAAAGTCGGGCAATAAATACTTTTGAGCTTTCACTGAATCCAATTCTTTAAATTCCTTAGATAAGGCTTCCTCAATGATTACCGATTGATGCGTTCTTTTTAGAAGGTCTGCGAAAACTGCTTTAAATTCTGAAAAGTCCCGATAACGATCCACGTGATCCCAATCTAAATTCAAGAGCAGAGTTATTTCTGGGGTGAAAGAGTTGATAGTACCATCGCTCTCGTCGATTTCGGCAAGAAGCCAATCAGATTCACAGGCATAAGCGGGTGATGACAAGTCCTGATAAAAGCCGCCAAGGATGAAATTAATCGGCAAGCCTAGGGACTGAATACCATGCGCGATTAGGGCACTCGTTGTTGTTTTACCATGGCTACCAACAACTGCGATTAATTTTTTATCTGCAGCGATTTCTGCTAATAATTCGCCTCTTCTAAGGCATTTAATATTTAGAGCATGAGCCTCTTTTAAAAGATAATTTTCCTTAGAGAATGCATTGGAATAAACGACTAAGTCGTAATTTTTGAGCGAATCCTTAAGGAGAATATTAATGATTTTTACTTCTGCTCGCTGGAGACAATCAGCGATATTCTTTTTTAAAAAATCATCATAACCTTCAATTGATTTTGCATGATGCTTCAACCAGATTGCGAGCGGTGCCATACCAGCTCCGCCAACCCCTAGAAATAAAACTTTCTTTGAATCATACATTTGAAATCATCTAATTAAATATCTTTTTCATTTTCCAAGAAATTGGCTTCTAAGTCATCCACAATAGCAACTGAGGAATCGAGCCGGGCCATATTTTCTAAATTAATCTTAAACTGATCTAAGACTGTGTCATTAGAAATTAACTGCCTGACTTCTTCGATTAGATTCTCTAAGTCATTTTGGTCTAAAACTACACCCGCCCCTAAACTTTCATGCATTCGGGCATTGATCATTTGATGATTATCAGCGGCATAAGGATAGGGAATCAAAATACTCGCGACCTTGCAGCGAATTATCTCAGCTATAGAACCAGCGCCTGCCCTAGAGATGACTAAATCACCCGCAGACATGACTGCCGCCATATTACTAGAAAAGGGAACCATTTTAATAAAGATTGATTCATCCTCCTCATTAAGAATCTGGTCTTCACTTTCTAAGCCATTATTCAACCCAGTGATACAATAAATAGATACACCCATTCCTGCTAAGATTTTGAAATGATCAATCACCCAGTTATTTAAAACTTCAGCACCTTGACTACCGCCAATCACCACAAGTAACTTACCTTTAGTCTCAACCCCAAGTATGGACCGAGCCTGATCCTTATTGATACGCTTTATTTCCTTACGCAAGGGATACCCGTAGTGCCGAAGCTTCGCTTGGGGTAATTTCTTAAGATGAACTCCCTCTGGCAAGTAGACTCTATCCGCGAAATTCTTCAATACTTTGACCGCCTTACCCACACGGCAGTTTGCTTCATGAAGTATAATCTTCTGTTTAAAAAGGAAACCGACTAGACCGAATCCTAGAGACAGAAATCCGCCGAATAATACGATGACCTGAGGCTTATTTTTTCTGAGAGCAAAGATGATTTTGGGTAAGCTACAGATTAATTTATAAATAAAATTAAGCCGCCCTAATAGGCCATTAGAAAAAGCGCTACCCGGGATGCAGGCAAAATTAAGCGCTTTATATTTTTCAATAATAGCCCCATCAATCGATTTTTCACTGATGTACAATTGCGTACTGTAATCGCGCGAATTGAGCTCTTCAGCTAAGGCAATGCCAGGGGCTAAATGGCCTCCAGTTCCTCCACATACAATCAGAACGTCGGTCATATCTCTCTTCCTTTCTTAATCGGTGATTCTTGCCAATTAGATAAACAATTTAGAATCATCGAGATTAAAACGAACATCAGCACTAAGTTTGAACCTCCATAAGATATAAAAGGCAAGGACATGCCTTTTGTAGGCAAGCAACCTGTGACCACTCCGATATTAATCAATGCTTGGAATTCAATGAATAGGATAGAGCCCAAGACGATTAAGTACTGGTATAAATTAGGGGCATGCTTGAGCTGAAGAATGACCACTAATAGTAAAATCAAAAATAAAGAGACCACCCCAATAGTGAAGAATATGCCTAATTCCTCCCCTATAATTGCAAAAATAAAATCGGTATGCGCTTCGGGTAGAAACGACATCTGCTGACGCCCTGAGCCTAGGCCCACACCACTTAATCCACCGACGCCGAAGGCTAATATTCCTTGCCATAACTGATAGCCACTATCACTGCGATTCGCTTCAACGTCTAAGAATGAAGTAATCCTACTTAGGCGCTCTGGATTATTCAAAATTGCCAATACAAATAATCCTAGTGCTGATAAAGCAGCCGGTATTAGGAATCTAAGGCGAATCCCTGATACAAGAAATAATATGCAGCCGACTAAGCCACAAAGAAAGGCAGTTCCATAGTCGGGCTCCAAGAAAATTAAGCCAACATATAAACCTAATATCATAAATGGTAGAACAAAACCTTTTAATAAAGCCCCTAAATCCCTTCGATAGATTGTCAGATAATGTGCAATACTCAGCAGTAAGCCTATCTTTCCAATTTCAGATACCTGAAGGCGCATAAAGCCGAAATCAATCCATCTTTGGGCGCCATTGACTCGAACGCCCACACCTGGAACCAAGACTAAAAGAAGTAATAAAAGCGCTCCTACACTTAAATAAGGAATCAGCGGCCTAATCTTTTCTAGATCTAAATTTAATACAAAAAAACCTATTAATAAGCTTACCCCCAACC
>CAJWRZ010000068.1 GCA_913045955.1 uncultured Puniceicoccaceae bacterium | reverse complement strand
TTACTTGTCTGGCTTTTTGCCCCAATAAATGGAGGTGATGCCCTATTCACATTTTTCTTAATCAATCGAATCTTAAGCGGGTTTTGTGAAGCAGCATCCAGTGGCGCCGATGAAGCAATCGCTTATGATTCTCTGGAAAAAGCGGGCCTCAAAGAACAATGGCCCAAGGTCATGGAGAAAACCCAGCGCTATACCTCACTCTATTTCATGTTTGTTTTATTGGTGGGAGCTTCAGTCTATGATCCGAATTTTGTAACTTCGGTCTTTAGGTTTTTTGGAGGACAGACTGACTTTGTTCAAACTGACTGCATTAAGTTTCCTATTGTGCTTAATTTATGTGCCGCAATTTACGTACTGATCAATGCCTTTAAGTTTGAGGAGCATTGGGAGAATAAAATGACAGTTAAGGATTCTTTAAAACTTTCATTTAAAAATATCTTTCATTCCCTTAAGTGGATCCGAAAAACTTCAATAGTGATTGTTATAATTTTATTCTTAACTTTCACCGAGAGCTTAATTTTGCAATTCCTCACCTTGATGCAGCAATATTGGAAGGTTATTGATATCCCTATTGTATTTTACGGAATCATCGGATCGGTGTTGGCTTTATTTGCTTCGGCGATTCCTAGCCTAGGCAAAGTGCTCTATGAGAAGTTCACTCTTAAGACGAATTTCGTAGCCTGCTATAGCGCGCTTATTATCGCCTTCAGCTTCATTGCTTTGAGTATCCCCCTATACGGAGTACTTCCAGTGGTCCTACTTTACTGCGCCTACAATTTAATCACTTACTTCAATAGCTGCTATTTAAACAAACATTGTTTAGAAAAATACAGGGCGACCATCTTGAGTGTACAAAACATGCTGTCGTTTTCGAAATACGGAATTATTAGCATCTTATACTCATTCCTCGTAGCCGTTATATCCAAAGACTTAGGAGCATCCACCTTAAGCGAAGTCTTCAACATAAGCCTGATAGCCTTCCCTGTTTACTTCGTAATCAGCACCCTGACCGCTTTTGTTATAGTGCGAAGCTACCTAAGGTACAGGAAGCCTGCTATTTAAAGCTTAAAACTTAAAACTTAAAGCTAGAGCAGACCTTAAACAATCGCACAAGTCATGTCTTTGCCGCAGCAAAGCGGTGACTTTATTTTACCATGCCCATTGGGACATTCTGAGATCTGAACATCTGTTCCATCGTCCAAGGTTAAAATACCATCCACTAAAGGAGCGTCGCAAGATGCACAGGATGCATTCACGCCCATTCCACATATATCACATTTGTAAGTAGCCATTAATGGATCCTATGAAAGCGCTTGATCGAGGCAACCATAATCATAGTCCTTAAAGCGTGCTGCCGGGGATCTATGAAAGATGATTTTTGAGTAATTTCCGGTGTTTGGTCACCCTTCCATTCACACGCGCGCGCCAGAGCCTAAAACTGGAGGGCTTTAAATTTCGGCGCATCACCAAAATCACCTCAGATTCAGTGAAACCCGTCTTTTTCTCAATGAGCTCAAATGGAGTACGATCAGACCAAGCCATACCGATCAACGTATCGATAGTGCCGCTGGGCAGGTCTTTAAGCTTTTTTAAGCGATTCGGTTTAAGGCTCACACGGTTATATCGAAATAATTGATAAATCCTTACGATCCTTTCCCAATAAAAAATAGCCTCCAAGGACTGCAACATGTTCATAGTTACTTAACCCCATATTTTACCCAAGAAAGGCTCAACTATAATTTGAAGGATGCTGACTTTAAAAGATGAAAGCTATTCTCATTTAAGAACTATGAGCTGAAGCCTTTTAAATATCTCTCAAAATAAGTTTTAAAAATAAATCATTGATTAAATTAAGCGCTTAATTAGGTATCAATAACACTTTAAACGAATAAATCTTAGAAATAAAATTATTATGAATGAACTAGAATATAAATTCTCAGGAAAAAACATAGAAACAATCTCTATTTACTACGGACTCTTCTTAATCACCTGGGGCATTCTAGTCATGCTGATCAGCGGAACCAGTTCTCCAACCGCTTTGATTCCATCCTTTATTGGCTTAGCAGTTTTTTCATTTTCATACTTAGCGGTAAAACTACCGTCTAAGAAAAAACTTTTTATGCACATTGTGGTGCTTTTAGGAGTCCTTATATTCCTTGGAGGCTTTAGAGTCCTGTCCAATATGGAGGATCTATTTGGTGCTAAGTTTTGGGCGGATGTCTCACAAATAATGATGATCTTAACAGGCGGATTCTTCACCTATCTCTGCGTCCAGTCCTTTATCTTTGTACGCAAGAATCGCTAATCCCGATTCTCTATCCTCAATCCCCTGCGGAGAGGAAAAACAAATGGACTCTTAGAGGCTTTTCGCGAGCTTACGCACTCTACCCATGTGCTTATCAAAGACATCTTGGGTCATGGTCGGAAGGACCGAGTAAAACCGGATATACTTTGCCTTCATTCCGCCCAGCATAAATACGGCTTTCTTAAGGCGCCTGAATGGAATATTGTCAAAAAGCGAAAACTTTGAATAAGCAACCATAGGGCCACCATACGTTATTGATACAAGCCCGAGCTTACCTTTCATTGCCCCTGGTACTGGATACCCGTAATTCTTAAAATACTTATTGCCGGGCAACATAAATTTGTAGCTGAAAAACCATTTAGGATGGAGCACCCAATCTATCCAATTCTCAAGCATCGCGTTAAACCTAAGGTTATGGCAGGGTCCGATTAAAAACATAACATCCGCTTTCTCCAATCGCTCTCTATAGTCGAGCACCACACTTGGGGGCGGGTTTACATTAGAGTCATAAAACGGAAGCTGTTCCTTCTCCTCAAATAAATTAACCAAGTCAATCTCGTTACCTTGTTTAAGGGATTCCTCGATAAAGGTGTCCCTAATCGCTGCATTAAAGCAATCTTTAGTGTTATTATGACCGTACGCTATAAATATCCTTTTCATGTACCTTCACTTAATGAGATTATGTCTCATGACTTGCGAGCATAAACTATGGAAATTATAAAAATAAATCTATAAAGAACCCTACTAAAGACCTTAGATCAGAATCTGATAGGTTAATAAAATCTATTTTATTCCGTGATAAGCCTTAAAAATTTCTTATCAGTATTACTGGGATCAAGAGTTGAGTTAATTACCTGTTCTGGCTGCCAATTATTCAGGTTATCCGATGATTCTACAGTGTATTGGACACTGAATGTACCATCTGCACCCGCTTGGATATGTGGCTCTAAAATCCTCAAGGTCTGAATTGCCGTAGAATCTAATCCTTGAGCACCCGTGTCACCTTTAACACCTTGAATTCCCTGCACACCCGTGTCACCTTGTATCCCCTGCACACCCGTGTCACCTTTTGGACCTTGAGCACCCTGAATTCCCGGCATACCCGTGTCACCTTTAACACCTTGAGGGCCTGGAGTTAGTTCGATTGCATCTATCTGTGCCTGTAAGGTCGCTAAAGAAGACAGCAGCATTAAATAAAATTCATAAGTTCCCGGTTCACTGAAGAATAATTCGCGATAGTCCGCCAAGCTAAGGTTAGTGATTATTCTAGATCTGTAGGATGCCAAAGAGGCATCAATAGCTTCAGTTTCATAGGTATCGTAATTGGTTATGGATGCTACAGAGTAAGGGTCACTTAGCGTGTAACTTGAATTTTCAAAAACACTGATTACATCACTTAAATTAGTATAGCTGTGGAGATTTGGAGATATCCCTGAAAGATAAAATTCAGGAGGATTAAACTCTACTTCACTTCCATCTAATTGTAAATTCAAACTCGAGTTAAAGGTTAACCGAAGCGCACCCCAGTTGCTTTGTGATAAAGTAGTCAAATCGCCTAGGGGATGATCATTACTAAAACTATAGGTGCCATCATAGGGGGTTCCACCTGAAATCCTAAACAATGTATCAACTGCTTCGTAAGATCTCATATTCACTCCATTGTTCCAGCTACTATTTTGGCTAGGAGACACTTCCACCACCCACTCCAATGTAGCTCCACTAAGGTTGTTTAATATAGGGTCTGAATGCGTCAAATTCTGTATATCTGAGGCCAAATATAAAATGTAGTTAGCCGACAAACACAGAGGAAGTAGGAAAAATAAGAATAAATTAATTTTCATCTTGCCCATATTTAATAGGAAATAAAATTAATCTACTGTAGTCAATTTATAAAATTCTCTAGTTCGCTGCCCTAAGAGTGTGACTCCCCTATAATCGATCAACGCCACATTCACTAATATTCTTGCAAGCTGCTTCAAATACTGTGTCATCCGTAAACTTTACGAGTGAAAGTACTCAACTCAGCTAGATAGGATCAGGCACATATTATTACGCCCACAAGTTTCCGCTCTAGGTATTCAAAATCATCGATAGTGCCGCGTCCTCTAAGATTGATATTAAAAGGCGCCCACAAATTATGAAAATATCCAACTTCGAGCAAATTCCGCTTTCAGAACCTTTACAAAAGGCATTAGCAGAGAAAGGTTACACAACGCCCTCACTGATTCAAGAAAGAGCCATCCCCTTACTCATGAAAGGCGGCGACTTGTTAGCTTGCGCACAAACCGGTACCGGAAAAACAGCCGCCTTCGCCCTACCCATTCTCCACAAAATTTCCCAGTCGACACGTCAGCCGTATCGAAGAGGTGTTCGCCACTTAGTGCTCACCCCGACCCGAGAGCTTGCCAGCCAAGTGGCTGATAGTTTCAAAGTTTACGGTAAATACGTCCCATTCACGACCGGGCTTGTCTATGGTGGCGTCTCAGAAAAACCTCAAATCAAACAACTATTCAAAGGTTTGGAAGTGCTCGTCGCTTGCCCAGGAAGATTGATTGATTTAATGGATCAAGGTCACGTTGATCTATCTCAGGTAGAAACTTTTGTCTTAGACGAAGCGGATCGAATGCTCGACATGGGATTTATCCGCGACATACGAAAAATTGAAAGTAAGCTGCCAAGGAACCGCCAAACACTTTTATTTTCTGCCACAATGGCTGCGCCGATTACAAAACTAGGACAAGCTATGCTGACGCGTCCCGATGAAATTCGAATCGCACCACAAGGCACAACTGCAGAAAAAATTAATCAAGCCGTACTCTTTATGGCTAAAGGTGCCAAACAAAAGTATATCTTAGAAACTTTGACGCGGCGTGCCGATGAGCAACCCAGAGAGCTCACACTTGTTTTTACCCGCACAAAACATAACGCGAAAAATTTAGCCAAAAAGCTCAATCAAGAAGGCTTAAGTGCAGATTCAATTCATGGAAACAAATCTCAATCCGCACGCGAGAAAACCCTTGAGCGTTACCGCCAAGGTGAGTTCGATATCTTAGTCGCCACCGATGTGGCAGCCCGCGGAATTGATGTCAAAGATATCACTCTAGTGGTTAACTACGACCTACCAATGGAATCCGATGCCTACGTGCATCGTATTGGGCGTACGGCAAGAGCCGGAAAGAGTGGCCAAGCGATCAGTCTTTGTTCTGAAGAAGAAGTGGCCCTACTAAGGGATGTTGAGCGCTTGATCAAAAAGCCAATTCCAATTGATCGAGATCATTCCTATCACTTACAAGAAGTCGAAAACTTACACCTAAGCAATGTTAAGGTTAAGAAACCAGCTCAAGGTAAAGGTAACCGCGGCGGCGGTGGCGGAGGCGGTGGCAATCGCAACGGTGGTGGTAACCGCTATGGAAGCAGCGGTGGAAAGAATAAAAACGGCAGCCGGCGTTTTGGAAGTCGAAGCAATAATGGGAACAGCCAATCTCAGTCTAGTAGTCGAGGTGCTCCGAAAACCGCCCAACCCAGCCGCACTAATCGAAGCCGTAATCGTTAGAATTTATTCTTATCTTATATTAAATTACCGAAGTATTAATTAAGGCTTTCGGTACTTGTGGAGTAATTCTTTCGGCAGATGACACGGATCATCTGGATAAAGCGTTAGACGATCTTGGTGTTCATAAGCGCTTTTAAGGTAATTTCTTAAAGGCAAGACCTCGAGGGTTATTCTAGAACAATCTTCTCTTGATTCAACATAAGCATTAGCTGCGATTAGATGATGATCCTCTCGGCTATAAACTCCTGTTCGATAGCGTTTGCCGCAGTCGGGTCCCTGTCGGTCGATACTGTAAGGATCAATGATTTCAAAAAGATATTCCATTAATCGGGCAACTGAAAGTATATCCGCATTAAAAGAAACTCGTACGCATTCCGCGTAGCCATCGTATGGTCCAGTAATTGACTGCGAACTTCCATTCGCCCTACCCGCCTCAGTCGCAAGGACACCCGGCAAGTGACGGATAAATTCTTGAACGCCCCAGAGGCAGCCTCCGGCTAAAAA
>CAJWRZ010000067.1 GCA_913045955.1 uncultured Puniceicoccaceae bacterium | reverse complement strand
TTAAATAGCGAATGACCCATGGACCGATCCAAAATCCGATTACCATAGAGCTCATTCCACAGAATGCGATTCTTAGAGAAAGATAACGAAATAGTCGCAAAGGACCAAAGAAGGATTCAAAATCGGCGAGATAGCTTAGCATGAGATTAACTGGATGATGGAATTAAAGATTCTAGCTTAGTGGTACGGCTGCCTTTCAAAAAAACAGCTCCAGAAAAATTTGCGAGATTGGACTTAAAGGAATCTACTGTATCGTGAATTTCAATGGCTGAAGTAGGCCAGTTGGCACTGAGGGCCCCTTCCTGATATGCACCTACTAATTTTGTTTCCCCAATAAGGATCAAGCGATCCCCTTCGTTATATTTCAAACTGCTACCCAGTGCGAAATGAAGTTTGGCTGCGGTTGCTCCAAGCTCACCCATAACGCCCAGTATATACATCTTTTTAGAATAAGATCTAGACACGGACGTGAATGCTTTCAAAGAATCTCGCATGGAAGTTGGGTTCGCATTATAAGTATCATTATAAAAGAGTGCGTCCTTAATATGCTCAATAGAGCCTCTTCCA
Source organism: uncultured Puniceicoccaceae bacterium (assembly GCA_913045955.1). Classification (GTDB taxonomy): domain Bacteria; phylum Verrucomicrobiota; class Verrucomicrobiia; order Opitutales; family Coraliomargaritaceae. Next base: position 6,167 of record CAJWRZ010000067.1, on the reverse strand, counting down.
TTATCAGGCATCCAATCAGCTATCCCCGAGGCTGCAGCCGAGGGTTCGATTCCAGATTCTACGGCTGTTGCAAATGCTAAAATTGAATTCTCCACCATTCCAGGGCTGGTAGTGGCAATCGAGAAGGTTGTTTCTTTATGGTCAAATAAAACCGTAACTTCTGATCGGCCTTCCGCCAAAAGTTTACTATGATAGTAATAACTATCGGGCAATATTTCCAAGGGCATTATTGCCGAGGGCATTGCGCTGATCATTTCTACTGAAATAGCCGTAGCTTCATAAGGCTTGAAGGCTTCAAAGGAGAAAACCGACTTCGGCGCGATCAACCGGCATTGATCTGTGGCGTACTCAAGAAGCTTAGCTTTCTCATCAGCCACTGATTCAAGAGAGCCTAATCCATCCAAATGAGCCTGCCCTATATTAGTGATGACACACAAATCCGGCTTTATGACTGAGCTTAAAACGCTCATTTCACCCGGCTCACTTATACCCGCTTCTATCATTGCAAAATCATAGCGCTTACCGTGTAACTCCACAAAGGTCAAAGGCACGCCCATCTTATTATTCCAATTTCCCTTTCGCGCGTAAGCCCGTCTCTCACCTATAGCTTTTTCAATCAAAGATTTTGTGCTCGTTTTACCGCAACTACCGCTCAACCCAATCACGCACCCTTCAAACAACTCCCTGAGCGCGCGTCCAATATCAACTAACGCTTCTAAAGTATCGGGAACAACTAATTGGGGTATCTTTATATCTGAGGCACGCTCGACTATACATCCCAAGGCTCCTAAATCTCTAGCTTGCCCGATGAATTCATGTCCGTCGCCTTGGCCATGTGTCATTGCTATAAAAATTGATGCTTCAGAAACAAGCCGGCTATCAAAAGTAATATTTTCAACGCACTTAGGAATTCCATTAACCCAATGCCCTTTTGTCCACTCAGCTAAATCTGGTCCATTAATCTTCATCCGTAGAAAATCTTTTTTTAAAATACAGGTTCTCGATTAACTCTCTAGCAACTTTTCGATCATCAAAAGGAATCATCGTACCTTTTTCTTCTTGGTATGTTTCGTGCCCTTTTCCAGCAATCAAAACACAGTCTCCAGACTGTGCTAACTCAAAAGCCTGAGCTATGGCATTACGCCGGTCAGCAATGAAGCGAACCTTCCTTTCCGATGCTTCATCTTGAATACCTTTTTTCATGTCAGAAAATATCGTATCTTGAGGTTCATTCCTTGGGTTATCTTCTGTGGCAATCACGTGATCTGCACCCTTAATAGCAGCTTGCATCATCAATTCTCGCTTGCCTCTATCTCGCTCTCCTCCACAGCCAAAGACAATTATTTTTCGGCCCCTGGTAATTTCATTAATCATTTCACAAGCGTGGTCTATGGCATCGTTTGTGTGTGCATAATCGACAATGATATTAAAATCCTGACCCGCTACAATTCGCTCCATTCTACCTGGGACACCAGGGAAACTTTGCAAACGTTTTATTGCTGATTCCATAGGTCGATCATAAGCGTAAGCGATGGCCATAGAAGCCAATATATTTTTGACATTGTGGCGCCCTAATAAATTCGTGGATACGCCGAGCTCCCCTTCTGGATATACTAATGTAAACTCTGTACCGTGAGGATTTAACTGAATGTTCTTTGCCATGAAGTCTGCAGTTTCTTCTATGCCGAAAGTGAGCTTACTTATATTTGGGCTGAGGTCTTCCAAGACTTTTTTTCCGTAGTTGCAGTCAATATTCACAATAGCATTTTTTAACTGGAACCCTAGGGAACTTGAAAATAAAAGTTTCTTAACGGCAAAATATTCCTCCATTGTTTTATGATAACGAAGGTGATCTCTAGATAAGTTTAAGAAAGCGGCTGTATCCATATTTACAAAATCAACTCTATGCTGGTGAATCCCATGTGAACTGACTTCCATAACTACTTCCTTGCACTTCGCTTTTTCCATCTCTGCAAATAAATTATAACAATCAACCGAGTCGGGAGTTGTTCGGTGCGATGGGAGTGTACGATTGCCAATATCATAGCGAATAGTCCCTAACAGTCCTACATTCTGACTACCCCCAAGTAAATACTGAGTGATCAAACTGACCGTTGTTTTTCCATTGGTTCCCGTAATACCAATAATATTTAGGTGCTCGTCGGGTGAGTTATAAAATAATTTGGAAATTTTCGCCAAGGCGACTCGAACATTTTCTACTTGCACAAAATCAGAAGGGAAATGTTTACCCAAGGGTTCTTCGGAAATAACCGCAACCGATCCTCGCTCTATAGCTTGTTCTATGAAAGTATTACCATCGAGCTGATAGCCATTAATTGCGAAGAATAATCCGCCATTAATAGCCCGCCTGCTATCGGTTATTATAGAATTAAAAGCAGTCTTTGGGTCAACCTGATGGTCGATCACATCTAATTCTTCTAAAAGATTTTTTAAATACATATGTATCAATATAAATTGTTATAATATTATGGATTCGGACTGGAAGCAACCCAATCTTCCGAGTATTCTGTGGGTCGTATCCCAAGATATTGGATACAAGCCTGGGCGATATTCTTAAATGCGGGTGCAGCGACTGTCCCTCCGTAGCCGACCCTTGATTTCAATTGAGGTTCATCGACAATGACGGTGATAATCACCTCAGGGTCATGCAGCGGTAGAAAGCCAGAGAAGGAGGCAACGTGTTTGCTATGGGAATACTGACCTTTGATAATTTTTTGAGTTGTTCCAGTTTTGCCGCCTACCGAATAACCTTTTATTGCTGCCCGGCGAGCGGTGCCCTGTCTTTTGACAACATCACCCAGCATTAAAGCCATTTGTTCTGCGACTGATTCCTCGATCACTCTTTTTTTGGCAACGGATTGATATTCTATCAGGTTGAAGCCTTGATCGTCGGAGATACGATCAATGATTCTCGGCTTCATCAAAATCCCTTTATTAGCGATTACGCTCATAGCAAAATGAATCTGCATAGGTGTTGCACTGATGGCGTGTCCCATAGGCATTCTCGTAATGGTCAAACGATCCCAGTGATCTACAGGATGCAGCGTGCCAGGAATTTCTCCACTGAATCCAAAATCTGTCACCCGCCCAAAGCCAAAATCTGAAGCATAACTATACAAACGTTCTTCCCCTAATATTAAGCCTAAATGAGCTGCTCCACGATTGCTAGATTTAACAACAATCTGTTCCATGGAAAGCTCATCATAATGATGGGAATCTTTGGGCAACCTAAGCATTCTATCTTTATAATTCACTTCAGCAAGTCCGGTAGGAAATAAGTCCGTCGTCTGAACTAACCCTTCGTTTAAAACAGCGGAAGCCGAAACTATCTTAAAAGTAGATCCAGGCTCTAACATATCTGTTATTGCTAAATTCCTTTGATTGGAAATTGGGTAGCGCTTAGTATTATAAAATTCATTGAGGTCAAAGGTAGGATAATTAGCTAAAGCCAATATAGTACCATCGGATGGACGACTAATAATTACGGTAGCACCTTTAGGATTATACTGATCTACCAATGCCTGTATCTCAAATTCTACGGCACTTTGGAGCCGCTGATCCAAGGTTAAAAAAACATCATGCCCATTAACTGGCTGAATTTCACGAGACCGCGCATGCGCTAATTCACGGCGACGACCATCTTTTTCACTTTCTAGCCAACCGTCCTGCCCTTTCAAATAATAATCACAAAGTTGTTCTACTCCAGACACAGCTACGGACTCATGGTTTACAAAGCCAATAATATGCGAAGCTAGGCTATTACCTGGATAGATGCGTTTATTTTTCCTGTTTCCATAGACGCCTCTAATTTTAAGTTGCTCAACCGCTTTATAAACTCCCAAATCAACATTTTTAGCTAGCGGTGCCCAACGGATCATACGGCCATTATGAGCTCGGACTTTCTTCTCCATAGTAAGGACTAAATCATCGTAGGGAATTTGGAGTATAAAAGCTAAGTGACTCCACCTAGAACGCTGTGATTCTTTTAAGAAATTAGGATCAACACCGATCACATAAGTCGAATGGGTGCCTGCCAAAATATTACCTTTTGAGTCATAAATATTGCCTCTTTTGGAGGTAAGAACTTGAACTTTCTTACGAGTTGTATCCGCAAACTCTTGAAGGCGATCACTGTCCAATATATGGAGAAAAAATAAGCGCGCATAGAGCACGCAAAATGCAAAGATTATGAAACCTAGCACAAATCGTATTCGAACTATTGATGTAAAAGCTTTACTCATAGCTCGGCCTAATTCTTGCGCTTATATAACTGACGCTCTTTGAGCTTCATTAAGCCAACTAAAGTCTTAGTCGAAGGATTGAGGTATTCCTTCCGCTGACCTAGCAGCCATATCCTCCCAAAATTAAGGATCTTTCTTGCTCTGAAATAAATAAGATTAAGCCAACCAAAGCGACTTGAATTTTTTAAGTATGACGAAGTCAGTTCCATGAATAAACCCTATAAATTATTTTCCAAATAATTGTTAACACTGAGCTGAGTATCAGCATAGGCATTCGAAGTTTCTAGAGTGCTTTCTTCAACCCATACTATTTGATTTTTCTGCGCGGGGATTAAGCGTCCCGAGACCCGACTTTGCATCTCTATCGGCTGATGAAACTTTGCAATCCGCTGATTGAGATGATCTAATCTCCTTAAGAGGACTTCGTGTTTTTTCTCAAGGACAACCGTTTTCTGTGCCACCTCAGAAATATTTTGCTGTAGCCATAAAATAGAAAAAGAACCAACAGAAGCTATGATCAGCAATGAGAAAACCATCAGTGAAACATTAAAAATAGCGACGTTATTTTTACGCTTCATGACTGGCTTCCTTCTTTTGCTATACCCAACCCCATTTCCGCTCCAAGCTTCTGTATGCCTCGCATGCGAGCACTTCGACTTCTTGGGTTCTCGGAGATTTCAGTCTCATCAGCCTTAACTGCTTTCGTTGAGATCATCTTGCCCAAAACGGTTCTTTCTTCGATCACTCGACTGTCTTTTCGATGCTCAGGTCGGCCCGCTAATCTACGGAAAAACCGTTTAACAATTCGATCTTCTAGCGAATGAAAACTGATAGCTACAAGTACACCCCCCACTTTGAGTCGCTCAAAAGCGGATTCTAATCCTTCGGTGATCGATTCAAGCTCTTTATTAATCGCAATTCTAACTCCTTGAAAACTTCGAGTTGCTGGGTTAATTTTCAGACGATTACAAACAGCGCTGCCTAAGGCTTTTTCAATTACTTGGGCAAATGAATGCGTTCTGCTTAATAATCCACTACCACGCGCATCAATAATTGCTTCCACCACGCGTCTCCACGCTGGCTCTTCTCCGTATTCTCGTATTGCACGGATTAATTCTTCCCGGCTCGCAGTTTCTAAAAATTCACTAGCAGTGATCCCAGCTTGGTTGTTCATCCGCATATCTAAAGGAGCATCTAAGCGAAAACTAAAGCCACGCTCTGCCTGATCCAGCTGGAATGAAGACAGACCGTAATCAAAGAGAATCCCATCAAACTCTTTTTCTTTTAAGGAATCGATCTGAGAAAAATTCATCCCATAAAACTCGAAGCGTTTTCCATAAGTTTCTTTAAAAGGCTTAGCCCTTTCGGCAGCTTCTGGATCTTGATCTATGGCAATAACCAATACATTTGGATTTTTTTCAAGCAATGCTCGGGTATGACCCCCGCCTCCAAAAGTCCCATCTAAGAAAAGACCTCCATTTTCAGGGCACAAATAATCCATAGTCGCCTCTAATAGAACAGGCACATGCCCCGGGTCGTGGGGTGAATTATGAGTTTCTTCTACGGATAAAAGCATTAAAAATAGCGGATAAATTAGAAGGCTTACAAATCAGTGATTGCGTCATTTGATCTTCCTTATGGCGTAAAGCATAACCAATAGCTGGGGATAACTCTAAGGGGCTTTGGGAGGGCATTGATCCAACTCTGAAAATTCTTCTTACGCGATTTGAACTCATAATATAGCCAGACTTTAAGAAGTTTTCGCGGGCTATATTTTTATAAGCAGATTTCATTTTAATGCTGAATGTGTCTTTAGAGTCCGAATCTTTGAAAAACTTCAGCCTTCGCGTTACTGTCGCCAGAATACGAAGACTGGAATTTATCATACCCTTCATTACTAAATAA
>CAJWRZ010000066.1 GCA_913045955.1 uncultured Puniceicoccaceae bacterium | reverse complement strand
CCAAAAAGAAAGCTCCAGCTAAGAAAAAGGTAGCTGCTAAGAAAAAAGCACCTGCCAAAAAGAAAGCTCCAGCTAAGAAAAAGGTAGCTGCTAAGAAAAAAGCACCTGCTAAGAAAAAAGTAGCCAAGAAGAAAAAGTAAGACTGAAGAATCTTTTTTAAAGTATTCTTAGGTAAAGCTTGCCAAATTCGGGTTAGAAACTTCAATTTGCGCTCATAGATGCATTTTATTTAAGCATCTATGAGCGCTTATTTTTTTAATTTTTTACAAACATATGTATCATGCATAAACTATCTATTTGGTCACGAAATGTATCACCATCGCCAACTTTAGCTGTTGATGCTAAAGCTAAGGCTTTAAAGGCTGCGGGAGAATCCGTTTGTGGATTCGGGGCCGGAGAACCAGATTTTGATACTCCTGAATTCATCAAACTAGCAGCCGAAAAAGCATTGAGAGATGGCATGACTAAGTACGCGCCTGCCGCGGGTGTTCCAGCGCTCAGATCTGCGATCGCTGAAAAGTATGTTAGGGATAATAACCTTCCAGGAATTGAAGCTTCGCAAGTGGTGGTCAGTCCTGGTGGAAAGTTTTCCTGTTATTTGGCTATTTTGTCGGTAATCAGTCCGGGCGACGAGGTTATTGTCCCGGCTCCTTATTGGGTCAGTTATCCAGAAATGGTCAAACTAGCTGGAGGCACTCCTAGAGTTATCACAACAGAGATGGAGGATGGGTTTAAGATCACTCCGGATTTATTTGAAGAAGCTATTAATTCAAAAACACGACTGATCATTCTCAACAGCCCATCGAATCCTACTGGGGCGATTTATACAAAAGAAGAGTTAGAGGCACTGGTCTCCGTAGCAATAAAACATAATATTTATATATTATCAGATGAAATTTATGAGTACCTTCTCTACGATGGTGCAGAGCATCACAGCCCAGCTTCCTTTTCTCAAGAAGCTGCCGATATAACCCTTACGGTTGCGGGCTTTAGTAAAACATTTTCCATGACGGGCTGGCGTTTAGGTACTTTGGTCGCACCTCCTGAAATAGCGAAAGCAGTTGCAAGCTTACAAAGCCAAACTAGTTCAAACGCGACGACTTTTGCCCAATACGGAGCTTTGGCTGCGCTTCAAGAGTGGGATCGTTCGATGGACGCAGTTAAAGGGATGCTTCAGCATTTCGATCGACGTCGCTTAAAGCTCCTAGAAGGGTTAAACGCAATTGATGGTATAGAATGCAATCGATCAGAAGGAGCTTTTTACTTATTTCCAAGAATTAAGAGTTTGGGGATGAATAGTATGGAATTTGCCGATAAATTGTTAGACGAGAAAAAAGTAGCGGTGGTTCCCGGCGAAGGGTTCGGTGCTCCTGGTTATATGCGCCTGAGTTATGCAACCTCGGATGAGATAATTACAGAAGGTTTAACTCGTTTGAGTGATTTCTGCTCTAATCTCTAGTATAAGAATACACGCCAAGAAGCCTTCCATATATGAAAAATAACGAGAAGATTATTTATACGATCACCGATGAGGCACCTGCATTAGCTACGTACTCATTATTGCCTATAATCAAAGCATTCACAAATAAGGTCGGTATAAACATAGAAACTAGAGATATTTCTTTGGCGGCGCGGATATTATCTAAATTCCCGGAAGCGTTGTCCGCGGAACAGTGCCAAACTGATGACCTAAGTGAACTAGGGGATCTTGCTAAATCACCTGAGGCGAATATTATCAAACTTCCAAATATTTCTGCATCGATACCTCAAATGAAAGGCTGTATCCAAGAATTGCAGTCACAAGGATACACAATTCCCGACTATCCCGAAACACCTAAGGATACTGCTGAGGAATCCACTCAAAGAATTTACGACAGCGTTAAAGGCAGTGCGGTTAATCCTGTACTGAGAGAAGGAAATTCAGATCGTCGCTGCTCTCCAGCAGTTAAGGCTTTTGCTAAAGCAAACCCTCACTCTATGGGTGAATGGAGTGCGACTTCCAATTCTAAGGTGTCCAGTATGTCTGAAGGGGATTTCTTCGAGAATGAAAAATCAATCACCATTGAGGCTGACACGGAGGTTTCTATCGAGCTTCATGCACAGGGCACAGTTACTCAGTTAAAAAGTCCCTTCAGCTTAAAGCAAGGTGAAGTATTAGATGCTACCTTTATCAGTGTAAAAAAGCTCAGAGCATTTTTCAGAGACCAAATGAAGCTCACCAAGCAGGAAGGCTTGCTTTACTCATTGCATATGAAAGCCACTATGATGAAGGTTTCCGATCCAATAATCTTTGGTCATGCCGTTTCAGTTTATTTTGATTCAGTTTTTGAAGCGCACAAAGACACTCTGACTGCAGTTGGGGTGGATGAGCGAAATGGCTTAGGGGATGTTTTAAGTCGCTTAGATACTTTAGAATCTTCTGAAAAATCAGCGATTGAAGCAGACATTCAAAAAAGTTTTGAGCATGGTCCAGCGATTGCCATGGTGGATTCCGATAAAGGCATCACGAATCTCCATGTTCCTAGCGATATTATCATTGATGCATCAATGCCCGCGGCAATCCGCAGTTCGGGAAAGATGTGGAATGCAGACGGAGCATTGCAAGATGCCAATTTCATCATCCCGGATCGTTGTTATGCCGGTATCTACGCCAAGACTGTTGATTTCTGTAAAGAAAATGGTGCCTTTGACCCGAGCACAATGGGGAGTGTATCCAATGTTGGATTAATGGCCCAAAAAGCCGAGGAGTATGGCTCTCACGATAAAACTTTTGAAATACCCAGTTGTGGTGTCGTTAAGATTATTAATGCTGATGGAACTACTCTAATCGAGCACGCTGTTGAAAAAGGCGATATCTGGAGAGCTTGCCAAGTTAAGGATTCCGTCATCGAGAATTGGGTTAATTTAGCGGTAGCGCGGGCAAGAGAAACGGGTCAGCCAGCAATTTTTTGGCTGAATAAAGCGCGTGCGCACGATTCAGAAGTTATCAAGAAAGTTGAGCTTTATTTAGCGAAGCAGGATACCGATGGCTTGGACTTGAAAATCCTAAGCCCGGTCGAAGCAACTACTTATTCCTTAGAGAGGATTAAGGCGGGCAAGGACACAATTTCTGTTACAGGAAATGTGCTCAGAGATTATTTAACGGACCTTTTCCCGATTCTTGAATTAGGGACAAGTGCCAAGATGCTTTCAATTGTTCCATTAATGAATGGCGGTGGTTTATTTGAGACGGGTGCGGGTGGGTCTGCTCCTAAGCATGTCCAGCAATTCGTCGTCGAAAATCACTTACGCTGGGATTCATTAGGGGAGTTTCTAGCCTTAGGCGTATCACTTGAGCACTTATCAAAAACTTTCTCTAACCAAGAGGCGTCTGTTTTAGCGGCAGCCTTAGACAAAGCCATTGAGAAGTTACTGATGGAAAATCGTTCGCCGCTAAGAAAAGTTGGCCAGCTAGATAACCGTGGTAGTCATTTTTATTTGGCGCTTTATTGGGCTGAGGCAATGAAAGAAACGAGTGAATCTGCTGACTTATCCCAAGCCTTTGAAGCCCTCTATAATGCACTTAACGAATCTAAAGACTTAATTCTGGATGCTCTAAATAAAGTGCAAGCCTCGTCCGTAGACATCGGCGGATATTTTAAGCCGAATGAGCAGCTTGCTACGCAGGCTATGCGACCTTGCCAAGAACTCAATGCCATCATTGATACTTTTTAGTAATAATCCTGTTAGGATTATAGATTAGGCATCAGCTTCAATCCTTATTTTCAGAAGACTTTACCTTAAGCTTAGGCTCACTGAGGTGAATTAAATCTAATCCATTAGGCTTCTGATAAGCTCTCAGTCCAAATGCGCATAAAGTAGAGAAAAGGTGGTCGAATATATCGCTTTGAATTCTTTCATATTCCAACCACTCTGTAGTATTTGAGTAAGCCCAGATTTCTAACGGAATTCCTGATTCAGTAGGCTCTAATTGTCTTACAATAAGAGTCATATCACTATTTACCTCACTGTGACTTTTTAAATATTCTACGCAATAAGCTCTGAATGTTCCAATATTAGTAAGCCGTCTTTGACCCGTTTCTATACTATTATTGTGGGTGCTGATTTCGGGGTCATTTAATTTTTCTTCTAGATAACGTTTAATTAGAGGTACATGTTTTAATGTATTAATCGAATTTTCGTTTAAAAAATTAATTGAATTGTTGTCTATAATTATAGAACGTTTAATTCTCCTACCTCCAGAATGACTCATATTGCGCCAATTTTTAAACGAATTTGTCATTAACATATGCATAGGTATAGACGAAATAGTTTGGTTCCAATTTTCTACCTTAAGTGTAGTTAGCGATAGGTCTTTAACAGTTCCATTTGTATTATGCTCTGGGATCTCAATCCAGTCTCCGATATTGATTGAGTTATTAGCTGAAACTTGAATCCCCGATACTAGGCCAAGTATAGTATCCTTAAAAACTAACAGTAAGACCGCGGTTAATGCTCCTAGCCCTGAAATGAAGAATATAGGCGATTTACCTAGAAGTACTGATAAGACAAAAATAATTCCCAAGAAGTAGCTGACTAGCTTCAGCGCCTGAATGAAGCTTTTACCGGGGAATTTAGTACTTACAGATGAAGAATTCCAGATAGCTAAACCGCAATTCAATAAGGTCTCAATAATGTAAACCGAAGAAAAGACGATAATGAGCAGTATAAGGGTTTGGTTTAAGTTATGGATCCCAGCTTCTTCTATAAATAATTTTGAATTTATAGAATGTAGTATGGAGAAGATCCCTAATTGTATGAAGGCACTGATGACCGAGTGTTCAATGAGCAAGTCATCAAGCCGGGTCTCTGTTTTTGAGATGATCTTCTTGATTAAATTAAGAACTATGAATTTTCCGATTAAATGGAAAAAGTAGCCAATTAGTATTAATGTGATGAGGGCTCCTATGTACAAAATAGGCTCATTCAGTAGATCAATAGGATTGTTTGCGGTTAGCAAATTTCTTAAAGTATCGATAATCACAGTTTAGGTATGGTGAATTTTTTGATCTTTTTCAACCAAGATCTATGGGAGCTGTTAATTATTTTTTGTATCGTTTTCGTCCATTCCACCGAGTAATTTTTTGTTTAAAAGGATCGATTCTTTTTCTTTTTTTAAAAATCCGTGGAAGGCTTGGTATCTTTTTTGTATATTCAAAGTCTCCAAAAGTGTTTGTTTGAATTCTCCCGAAGGACATAGGCTGGCTATGGCAATATCAAGAACGCTTTCCGGCTCATCAAGATTTGCCAAGAAGGGTAATATATCTTCAGGGAGTTTGGGATTAAGCTGGATTAAGCGCTCAATGGAATCAATCAGTTTGGGCTTCATTGAAAGATAGTCAGCGCCATCCTCGCCACGTGTACTTTTGGCAGTTTGGATATCAGCTTGAGGGTAAGGCTTATCCCAAAATATTTGATTGATTTTAACGCGCGCCAAACCTTGAAGTATAAGGTGGGCTGTCCCATCAGAATTTTTCCGGCAAGCTCTTACAATTCCAATGCCCGCTATTTTACCATTAAAAGTTTCCGTTGCCGCATTCTCAGAGGACTCAAGGTCTGCAATAGCGAAGAGGCGCTGATCTTCAAGTACCTCATCCAGCATAGTTTTGTAGCGCTCTTCAAAAATATAAAGGGGTAGGACGGCTTGGGGGAATAAAGTAGTATTACATAAATTCATTACCGGGGTCCTATTCGGTAAATTAAGTGGTTCGGGAGCTTTCATCTTTATATAAGTTTAAATCCAAGCATCTGGGTGCAGGCGGTGTGTATCGTGTGTCGTATTTTCAGAATAATACACAGCCATTCTAAAATATCGAATGGATTGGGCATTAATATCCGAGTTTTTTTTTAGAGATTCTTCGAGCAAAACTTCGGGCGCCCGCCCTTTTAACTCATAAATTTCCCTTAAGCCCAAGTCCAATAATGCACGGGACACCTCAATATCCATCTGGGGTATCCTCATAAAAGGGGCATTTAAGGCTTCATAATCGACCTTTTTTTTCTTTTTTTGCATCGTTTTAATTAAAGTATGTGTGGTTTGAATAATAGCAATGTACTTAGATATGATTGTGACAATTTGCTAAATGCGACAAATAAAGTGGGACAATGTGTGACATAATGGCACTAATTGTTGATTTTAAAAAAGACCGCTCGCGGGAATAAATATCATAAAACACTTGTAATTAATACTTTATGAATTTTTGGGGATGTTGGCATAGCATCTGCAAAGTAAGATGCATGGGAAAAATTATAGGAATAGACTTAGGAACAACTAATTCATGCATTTCAGTTATGGAAGGCACAAAACCAGTTGTTATACCAAATTCAGAAGGCGGTAGAACTACACCTTCTATTGTTGCTTTCAGTAAAAATGGTGAGCGACTCGTCGGACAAGCTGCTAAAAGACAAGCGGTTACTAATCCAAAAAATACGATCTTTTCTTCAAAGCGTTTAATCGGAAGGAAATTTTCAGAAGTTAAAGAAGAATCAAAGAGTTTACCATATGCTGTAGTTGAAGGTAAAAATGGTGATGCTTACATTGAAGCAGAAGTAGAGGGCAAGACAGAAAGCTTCGCCCCAGAACAAATCTCTGCGATGATTCTACAAAAGCTTAAAGCAGACGCGGAAGCTTACTTAGGTGAGACAGTGACCGAGGCAGTGATCACGGTACCTGCATACTTTAATGATGCACAAAGACAAGCGACTAAAGACGCGGGTAAAATTGCTGGATTAGATG
>CAJWRZ010000065.1 GCA_913045955.1 uncultured Puniceicoccaceae bacterium | reverse complement strand
CCGCCGACCTCATCCTTACCAAGGATGCGCTCTACCACTGAGCTACAAGGGCAGAAAGTTAGGTATGGAATTGATCTAGGCTTATCTAAATTGATTTTGAGAGATAGAAAGCCCGCGAAACTGATCTTTTAAAAAGCCACAGTCAATAAAAATATTAAAAAAAGTGACAATTAGGCTTTTTTTTCAATTAAAGACTTAAATTAGGGAATATTCTCAAAATCCTAGGCCTTTTGTAATATCTTCCTTAGGAACAATGGACGATGGGCTGGGCAAGAACCCTTGGCAAGCACGGACTGTCTGTGACACTTTGTCCCGTATCCCTTATTTTGGGCAAATCCATAGCCAGGGAAGCGGGCATCTAGGGATTTCATGTAGGCATCGCGGCTTACTTTAGCCAAAATACTGGCCATTGCGATGGATAGTGAGCGATCATCCCCTCCAATGATATTCTTATGCGGATACGGGAAAATCGAGAGCGGCAAAGGCTTACCGTCTATTAGAATCGAATAATCCGCCGCCGGATCTATACGCGTTATGAGGGTGCTGAGTGAGCGCTTCATAGAAAGCAGTGTGGCACCTGATATATTTTTTTGGTCAATTTCTTTAACACTGGCACTTGTTATGGCGTAATCAATCAGCCCGGCTTCTTTGAGCTCCACTAAAGTTGAGAATGCGCTTAAGCGTTTTTTTTCACTCATTTTCTTTGAATCGCGCATGATTGAAGTTTGGGCTAGTTGAGCCTTATCTTCAAATAAAGCCTTATTCAATAAGCAGGCTGCCGTGAAAACTGGTCCCGCCAGAGCTCCACGCCCGACTTCGTCGATTCCTATTAAAGTGCCGACGCGCTTCAGTAATTTAAAATCGTGTTCTTGCAATAATGTCTCCATATATCTATCTAGTAACTCAAGCTCATAATCATGGAAAAACCTGTAAGCATATCTGTAAACAACTTATCTAGAAAATTTGGTACGCATTTGGCGGTAAAAAACATAAGTTTTGAGATTCAAGCAGGCGAAATCGTAGGTTTTCTAGGACCCAATGGCGCAGGCAAAAGTACAACAATGCGAATTCTGGGCGGTTTACTGAGTGCGCACACTGGGTCGGCAACTGTCTGCGGGCTCTCAGTGGCTGAAGATAGTTTAGCGGTAAAAAGAAAAATTGGGTTTATGCAGGAGAATAATCCTCTTCCAGATGAATTAAGGGTGAATGAATATTTAAGATTGCGCGCTGAGCTTAAGGAAGTCCCTCAAGAAGATATATCAACCGAAGTCAGGCGGGTTATGGACCTTTGCGATCTCTTCAGAACGGCTCGTAGAAAAATCATAGGGACCCTCTCAAAGGGATTTAAGCAACGTGTTGGGATTGCCGATGCTTTAATCGGTGCGCCTGAAGTAATTATTTTTGATGAACCCACTATTGGCTTAGATCCCCACCAAATTCAAGGGATCAGAAAACTCATAGATAGCTTAAGGGGCAAGCATACTGTTTTGATTTCATCTCATGTACTCTCAGAGATAGAAAAAATTTGTGATCGAGTTATTATTCTTAATAATGGGCATTTAGTCGCGATGGGCACAAAAGCAGAACTTAAGGAAGCCTTCATCACAGAGCATAAGCTATCCGTTGATCTGACCGGAGAAGTTAATGCCCTTCTTGAGCATTGGAGATCTCTGAAGCTTGATTTTGAGGTGCTTGAAGAACAGAATAAGGGCAATGACTCCTATGAGCTTATTTTAAAACTACCGGCAGAGACGCTGGATATTGAACCTTTTATAAATACAGTAAATCCCTTGAATCGATTAGAAAATTGCCGTATCCAAGGGATCCATATCATAGAACCTGATTTAGAAGCGATCTTCTTGGCAGCAACTACCCGCTCGTGGGATGAAGTTCGCCTCAAAGAAGTCTAATCGAAATCCAAATGATTATTTTGTTCTTACTCTTACTCTAACTCTAATGCGCCACTTACTGACTTTAGTCCGACACGAAATCCGGCTCTTACTTATATCGCCTACTGTGTATATAGCCTCGGTTATATTTCTTATTTTAATGGGCTTTATATATTGGGCTATATTGAGAGAAATGACTTTGGCACCCCAAGACATTTCCGCGAATGCTCAATTCTTTGGTTTATTCTGGTTACCCGTATTTTTTTTAGTCCCTCTTCTAACTATGAGGAGTATAGCGGCGGAAAAGAGTCGTTCGACATTAGAGTCTCTATTTTCAACACCGGTACCGAAGTTTTCAATCATCTTAAGCAAGTATCTAAGTGCTTATCTGCTTTATATTACGCTGTGGGCTTTAACGCTTTATTTCCCAATTATAACACAGAGCCTGTTCCCTGAAACAATTTCCAACAACAACCTCGTAGATCCTGCAGGCATGCTGGGAGGCATAATATTTATCGCGCTGAGTGGGTTACTATTTATCGCGATTGGAATCTTCGCGAGTAGCTTAACCCGAAGTCAATTAGTGGCGGCTATGCTATGCTTCACTTTGCTACTTATTGCTTGCATTGGTTCACAGCAACTCGAATACGCTACTTTCAACTACTTAAGCCCCGGATCTTTTTTATATGGCCTAATTGAATACATTAATATCTACAGCCACCTTGAAGATTTTTCGCTTGGGATTATTGATACACGGCCTTTTGTTTTTTATTTTTCTTCAGCTTATCTATTCTTAAGCCTAGCCGTTAATAACATTGAATCAAAATTATAATGGACTTGGGAAAATTAAGTGATTTCAGCTACATAAGAAAGATCCGTATCACTAAGCGGGTTTTCAATACGCTGCTCTCGATTTCTCTTATTATACTGATCAATACGATTTTTGCGCATCACTCAAACCGTATCGACCTAACCGAAAAAGGCCTTTACTCACTCAGCGCAGAAACAAAAGCACACTTAAGGACCTTAAAGCAGCCCACAAAAATACAAGTCCTCTTACCAAAAGATTCTAATCAGCCGAAACTTGAGCAAATCCATACGCACCTAGGGCATCTCTTAAGGTCATTCGAAGCAGAAGGTCGGTTTGATCAAAAACGACTACTGAGTATTGAATATATTGACCCCTACAGGCAGCGAACTCGTGCTCAAACAATTTTTAACCAATTTGATATTAAAGACGAAAATATTATTTTAGTAGCACAGGAGGATCGCTATCAAATAATACGGCAGGAAGATTTATATGAGGTTAAAGCAGGCCAGATTACTGGCTTTAAAGGAGAGCAAGCCATAACCTCCGCAATCATCAATGTTAACTCCGGCAAAATACATAATATTTATTTCCTAACCGGACATGGAGAAATGCAGCTTGAAGATAGCGATCCCCAAAAGGGTCTTTCGCAGCTCCGATCTTTTTTAGAAAACAGGAATTTCAATACACATTCTTTAAACTTGTTGAAAGAAAATGCGATCCCGGAAGATGCCTCATTGATCCTGATTGCCGCTCCCCAAGCTCAGCTCATGCCCGTAGAAGTTGAATTACTAAGGCGTTATATGAATGATCAAAATGGCCGCTTAATTGCACTGATTGACCCTGGCCGGATTCACGGGATGGATGCGTTGTTTTTTGATTGGGGGGTGCTTGCTGAAAATGAATTTATCTATGAAAAAAGCAGTTCAATCATATCAAACTCCGATGACTTTATCATTCACCAATTCGCAGATCACCCGATCAATGCATTATTATTAGACTACAATTTGAATGCCGTCTTTGGGCAACCCAGACCGATAAAAAAAGATCCCTTAGCCATCTCGAACAAACGATTATCAGTTAAAGAAATATTAGGCACTTCTGAATCTAGCTGGATTGAAAGAAATTACGGAACTGAAACTAAGCCCACCTATAACCCGGAAAAGGACTTTAAAGGCCCAATCAGTATTGCGGCAGTATCTAACTTAAGCTACACTTCTTCTTTGGACATTAATATACCCAGCGGTCGCCTTGCCGTCTTTGGGAACGCAACCTTTATAAGTAATAATCATTTTCAAATATTTGGAAACCAACTATTATTTAACAGTACACTTAATTGGATTTTAGACCGAATGCACTTATTGAAGATCCCCATCAGAACAATCCAAACTTTTCAAATCACAATTAGCCAGCGTGATATACAAGTACTGCTACTCTATTATTCCATCCCTCCGATTTTAATAGCACTTTGGGGATTTTTAATCCTTTATTTAAGAAAACGATGATCCAGCAATTTAGATTTACACTGATTCTTCTTGGACTGAATGCCTTAGCATTTTTGGTTTTATTCTTTGCCTCAAACTCTCAATTTAAAGCCTTCAATAACTCGAGCAGCCTAACTGCTCAAATCACAGAATTCACCAACAAGATTGACGCGCTTCAAATCAAAGGTGAAAACATAACAACTCCGCTACTCTTAGTAAGAACAAATAACCAGTGGACACTTGAAGAGCCGACGCAGTGGCCCGCTAACAGCTTCGCTGTTGAGCAGATTATCCATGCGCTCAACACCTTAGAAGCCTCTGTAGTTTTTTCTTTAGATGAAATCAAACAAACCGACCAAAGCCTGAGCGACTATGGTTTAGATGAACCCCTTTTATCTTTGAACTTATACAAAGACACAGAGACACTTGATATTAATATCGGGAAATCTACGGCCTTAGGTAACAAATTATACTTATACTTACCTAGGACAAAAAATATTTATGTTGTTGGGAATTCTTCATTCCAAGACGCAATGTTTGAACTCAATGCCTTGAGAAAGAACCAAATTTTCGACCTCCCAAAATACGAGATTGATGCGTTAAATATTCAGATGCGGCCGAATGGATCCGAAAGCCAGGGAACTCTATCGGTACGCATTGAGAAGAATCCAGATGGAAGCTCTTGGTCCTTTGAGTCTCCCCTTAAAGTAGAAGCAGACCCTACTTTAGTCAGTAAAACTATTGAAGACCTGACTCATTATACCGTAGAGAAATTCATTCAACCAGACACCTTAGATTCAGAATTATTAGGGTTCAATAACCCGTCTATGAAAATAACACTGCAAGGTAATAAACGCAGAAGAACTTTAATTTTAGGTAACCCAATCATTAATCAAAACGAAATAACTGCTTTCTATGCGAAGCTTGAAAATAACCCTTCGATTTTCACGGTGGATGCAAGTATTTTCAATAACCTGATCAAAGCGCAAAGAGCTTTAAGGGAAAAGAATTTTATCCAAATTGAATCTGACTCCATAACAACCATTGAGATTGCCTCCACTAGCCTCAAGATGACACTTCAAAAACTTGAAAATGACGAATGGCAAGCGCTTGCTTTTAACCAGAGTAGCCCCACTAAAACTATCAAGGCGGACAAAGAACTTATCGAGCAACTTATAGGTCGATTACAAATACTCAGAGCCAGCGACTTTTTTGCAGATGCCCCAACTCAAGACGAACTCAATGCCTTAAATTTTAATGCACCTTTAATGGAAATTTCTGCCTTCAGTAATGATCAAGAAAGTTTGAAATTAAGCGTCGTAGATAACCCAGAAGATAGCTCACTATTGTTAGCAAAAATTAAAGAAGACCCAACCCTCTATACAATTGAAAAGGCATCTTTTTTAGCAAACTTTCAAACAAGTCCCCTATTCTTTAAAAATAAAATAATAGAAAAACTTCCTAAAGCTGCCCAAATTACCCAAATACAATTAACGGATTTAGAAACCCAAATTAATATTCTAGATCAAAACGTCTCCGAATCAGACTTATCTTTAGAGCCTTTATTGAGTGAACTCCAAGAAATTAAAGTCAAAGAATATATTGATCAGGATTTTGCTGCAAATAGTCCAAACAAGGCCGACAATCCAGAAATCTCTGCGCCGTCTCAATGGCGCTATAAACTTACATATAAGATTTCCTTCCCAGGCGATTCAGTCAGTAAATTAGTTGAGCGTACCTTCTATTTTGGTTCACGATTATCGGGCACCACGCAAATAGGTGGGTCGGCAGAAAAGAATCTAGTCTTCACATGCACTCAGCCTTTTATCGAGGCATTGTTCACTTATACAGAAGTACTGCCGAATTCAGCGACCGTGAATCAAATGCTAGCACCGGATGATCCTAAACCAATTGAAGCAATGCCTGAGCTAGAGCCAAATGACTTAGGGGTTCAATTGCCTAAAGATTAGTCATTAATTCATTAGCACAATAATGAAAATACTTTCAGCTAGTAAGCTCCTAAAGGGTTTTTTACTGGTCCTATTACTAGGGCAAGTGCTCTTAATTTACTCCACCCTAAAAGATAAAGGGCTGAATATTTCTTGGTTGATTCAAGTAGAGGGGATCAACAAAATTCTCCCTCAAAACACTCAACTAAAATCCGGCGATATACGATTCTACCTGCCTTTTATTATAAGGTTACCAGACCCAAATCTTATCTACACGGACGGTGGTTGCCATCAATATAAGGCAGAGTATTTAGATATTGCCTGGGCACCCTTTTTAAAGAGCCAATTCAAATTCAACCAATGGACAGCGCGCTCTGCCCAAGGCACCCTACAGACGACTTATTACCCTCAGCCAATTGATTCGATTAATTTATTAATCAGCCTAAATAAAAATGCACTGACTGTTGAATACTTAAAGGGGCAATCCGAAGATAAGTTTTTAAATATGGCGCTTAAAGCAGACCCTCAGAAAATTTTAGAACTAGAGAACTCCGAGTCTTTTACGCTGAGCGATGAAATAAAGTTACTCTTAGATTGTATTTACCACTCTAAAAAAACTAACTTATTATGCGACATTGATCTGACAAAAAAAGACGCATCGATAATTGAATTTAAAGTAGCCTCAGATTCAATCGATTGGAAAGAGCTGCGTTTAAAGAATAGTCAAATAAATGGTTTGATCAAAAACAAGTCCATCAAC
>CAJWRZ010000064.1 GCA_913045955.1 uncultured Puniceicoccaceae bacterium | reverse complement strand
CTAGCGCTCACCGAAAAACTTTTACCAGTGGCATCCGCGGTTGCCCTTTGCTTGCTTGTCGGAGTGAGCGCCTACTTGAGCTACGAACCTCAGACAAAAGAAGCAAGCGGTACACTTGTGATGCTAGAAGAATCATCCGCTGAACTTGCCGAGCAAGATTATCTTGTAGCAGAGAATGAAGCCGTATCTAAGGACTACGCGGTGACTATCGTTTCCCTAAGCAACGACTCGGATGATTTTAGTTTTGAGGAAGATTCAATATCTATAGCGATTGGAGCAACTGCAGATTATTCCGAGTTAATGGCGTCTTCTAATACGCTTAAAAACACTCAAGTTTATCCTCAGTTAGCCAGCTATGCTTTTTAATTTTTCGTCGCTTCGACTGCTTTGGCTGAAAGCTTCAAGCATCTTTTCTTTCGCGCTTTCACTGCTCAGCTTAGCGTTTAGAGTTGGAGTTGGATTTGGATTTGGATTATGCTTTTGCTTAAGTGTCTCTAGCGCGTCGGGTGAAATTCTTGAATTACAGTCAAAAGTTATTGAAGTATTCAATCAAAACCAAGATGCGATTATCCGGGTAAAAGCCGCTTTTAGGCAAGATCCAGTTGAGGGAAAACCATCGCAAATAAATGTAAAGCTTGGGACAGGTTTTCTCATCAGCCAAGAAGGGCACGCTTTAGTTAGCGCGAGCCGAGCCATGGGCGCAGATAGAATCGAAGTAGAATTTAAAGGCATTTCATATCCCGCTGAGGCGATAGGGCATGACCCGCAGACAAATATTTCGCTAATTAAGCTATTGAAGCTCCCTAAATATTTTGGAATTATGCGGCTACGCAGTGATGAAGTTCCTAGTGCCGTAGGTACAATGATTTTATCAATTGCTTGTCCTTTAGACTTCGCCCCATCACCCACAATTGGAATGGTCAGTGGTCTTGATAAGCGTCTCGGCGACCGAATATTCCCAACTCAGTATATTCGTACAACCATCCCTGTTGACGTCGGTCAAGGTGGGTGTCCTATCTTTGATTTAGAGGGTCAATTAGTCGGTATGTCAATTTCCTCAATCCCTTATATTAACGGTTCGTATTGTGTGCCCGCAGCTTCTCTTTTCCGAGTTAAAGAAGACTTAATGTATTCAGGTAAATCTGAGCGGGGATGGCTCGGCCTTGAGGTCAAAGAAAATGCCTCTAAAAGTACCAAAGGAAATGTTCATATTTCCAAAATGAACAAGGGCGGTCCCGCCGAAAATGCTGGACTGAAAGTGGGCGATCAAATTATCTCGATCTGCGGCGTTAGGATTGAAGAGATCTCCGACTTGCCCAGTGCTATTTTTAAGACTCGAAATAATCAATTGGCTCCGATCAAGGTAATCCGTGGCAAAAAAGAATTAGATTTTTCAATCAAGGCTGAAGAAGCTCCTGAAAATACCGCTTCAGAGTGAGCGCTTTACAGTTCAAGCATTACTGGAAATAAACCTCCGACTGACTCAGCTCCGAGAGTTTTGCTTGAACGAAGGCTTTGTCTTCCGGGTAAGTGATGCCTAGCCAGCAAGCATTGGTTTCGAGTGCCTCACATTGGATTACCTGCTTTTGAATTAAACTGTCGATGGCGTCAGGCAAGTAACATTCTGAATCTAATGCCGCTCCATGCGCCTCAAGAAAACAGCTAAAGAAAGACTCGATATGGCTGAATATTTCATGGGAGAAGCCCCAAAAGTTCATCGATACTCGGTCGGTGGCGTCAAGGCTCACCCATTGACCTAATGAATTCTTTCCTTTTATACCACTCGTTTTTTCTAACTGAATTTCCGAGTGCTCCTCGACAGTTTTTAACTGGGCATTTTCAATGGCACAAATGCCACGATTGACGGTGCCATTTGAGGAAAGTGTATTTTCTAAGGCATAAGTGATTAAGCCTACCTTTTGGTTTTGAGCCTTACCTGAAATCACCGTAGAATCAGAGGTATTTTCGGCAAGTTTTTGGCAATAATTGTGCATGACTTCAAAGGCATCTCGCCCATAAAAGTCATCCGCATTGATCACCGCGAAGGGTTCCTGTATCAGGTTTCTTGCTGCCCAAATTGCTTGAGCGGTTCCCCAAGGTTTTGTGCGTTCGTTGGGGCATTTAAATTTATAGGTATCGGGCAAGTCATTTAAAGATTGGAATGCATATTCAATTTTAATACCTGAAGCAAATCGGGTCGCTACAGTATCTTTAAATTGTACTTCAAAGTCTTTGCGTATAACAAAAACTATCTTATTAAAGCCTGCCTTTATCGCATCATAAACCGAGTATTCTAAGATTGCTTGTCCCTGAGGGCCAATCGCATCAAGTTGCTTTAAGCCTCCATAGCGGCTTCCCATGCCCGCCGCTAAAATAAGTAGTGTCGTATTCATTATATAGGGTCTCTTACTTCTTTATGCCAATGACAAGCCTAGGCTTAATAATATCCCATATAGCAAAACAGCTAAGCCAGTTTTTTTCAATAGAAGTTCAAAGGCATCTTTCCCTTGGGCTTCTTTTAATTGATTAATATGAATGAGGCAAATAAGGGCGGGGATCGAACCGATCAAAGGCATTAGTGAGCCTTTGTATAGACTGTTTATTATCGGCGCCCCTAAGCTAAACCAACAAGCAAGGGTGTATAATTTTACGCCAAAATCAGGTCCGAATAAAACAATACTCGTGTTTTTTTGGCTACGGAGATCTTCATGATAGTCTCTTAGATTATTTATGACTAGTAGGTTGTTGATGAAGAGTCCACAGGCGACCCCGTTTAGTAGAATCAACCAGGAGAACATTAATGTATGCACGTAGTAGGTTCCAGCCACTGCTACGATGCCGAAGAATATAATGACAAAGATATCTCCGAGGGCGTTGTAAGCTAAAGGGTAGGGCCCTCCTGTATAACACCAAGCAAAGAGTATGCTGCTCAGTCCGATAATCAAAAGCCAGGGCCCTCCAAAGCGAATTAAATTCAGTCCGACTAAAAATGCTGCGAGCAATATAAATAGCGCTGCCATGCGCATATGGCTGGGCTTTACGAGTCCACTTGAGACGAGTCTTCGAGGCCCTAATCTAGAAGGTGTGTCTGAGCCTTTTTTATAATCTAAATAGTCGTTCGCGAAGTTTGTCCCTATTTGGCAAAGTATGGCAAAAAGAAGGGAATAGAGCATGGCTTCGTCTGAAAATAAGCCGTCCGAAAATGCCCAGGCACTGCCAATTAGGACTGGGCAGATGGAAGCGGGTAGCGTTTTAAATCGAGCGGCTTCGAACCAATAGCTTAAAGTTTGCATAGATTTTTATTTAATCGCTAATTTAAAAAGATTAAAGTTTTTTCTATTCGATAGAGTGAAAGCTTGCCATTTCTTATGCAACCGCTTGGTTAAATACCTTACATTAAAGTATCGACTACTAATCTACTAAACAAACATTATGACCTATTTTTTAGCACAAGCTACTGGACCCACAGATCTATTGAGCCAATTTCTTCCAATTATATTATTATTTTTAGGGATGTGGTTTTTAATCATAGGCCCTCAGAGAAAACGTCAAAAGGCACACGAGGATATGCTCTCTAAATTGGAGACCGGCGACACTGTCGTAACGAGCGGTGGTATCTTTGGAACTATTACCAATGTGAAAGAGGATCGATTGGTCGTTCGTATCGCGGATAATACAAAGGTGGAGTTAGGTAAAAACTTTGTTTCTAAGAAAATAGAAGCTTAGGTTTAATTTTAAAAGAAAACGATGAACAACCAAGTATTCTGGAAATTAGCGGTAATCGTAGCTTTAATCTTTTGGTGTTACGGAAGTATATCTCCGATCCAAGACCGACCCTTCGAAGATTATATCCGTGATCAAGCCACCTACGACGTAGAAGTATTCGAGGCAATTGTTGATAAGGGCAAAGCTAGGGTGGAATCGGGTGAGTCCCAAGTACTCTTTATCGCCCTTAGAGAAATTGGCCGTGAAGAGAATATTAACTACGCCGACTTTTTCCCGGGAATCAATGTAGCCGACATTCCCAATCAGAATACTCGGAATTCAGTACTCCTGAAGCATTTGTTAGGAGAAGCTAAAAGTAATCTACGATTAGGCTTAGACCTCAAAGGAGGGGTTGGCTTTACTTTAAAATTGGATGAAGCGAGCAATCAAGACATCAGTCAATTTGAGCAAGCCGAACAACTGAAGGATGCCATTAAGATTATGGGCGATCGACTTGACGGAATGGGTGTAGCTGAGCCGGTTATTAGACCTGTGGGTGAAGATGCCATTGAGATTCAAATTGCTGGGCTATCAACTAAAGATAATCCTGAAGTAATCGATGCACTGAAGAAACCTGCGCGCTTAGAGTTCAAGCAAGTGCACCCAAGTTTAGTTCCTGAGACGACCGCGGAAGATGCCTATCCTTCGGGATATGAGGTATTGAGTGAAGTCATCGAAGATAGGCGATCGGGTGAAGTTTTTGAATTAAAGCGTTTTGTTAAAAAGATTCCGGAAGCAACAGGCGACATCATTAAAGATGCCTTTGTAACCCAAAATCAAACAGGAGGCTTCCAAATTAATTTAGAAATGACCGACGAAGGCGCTCAGCGATTCAGAGTGGTTACAGAGAGGTTACTCAACAAACCACTCGCGATTGTTCTTGATGGGAAGCTTTATTCGGCTCCGATAATCAACGAGCCTTTGTCTAAAAGTGCGCAAATCTCCGGAAGCTTTTCTCAGCGGGAAGCGATTGATTTAGCGAATGTTTTAAACAACCCACTTTCTGTACAATTGAAAGTGGATGAGATGTACGAAGTGGGCCCAGCTTTAGCTTCGGGAACGAAAGAAAGTTCTATTAAAGCGGTTCAGTTAGGGGCTTTATTAGTGATCAGCTTTATGATATTTTATTATTTCTTCGGTGGATTAGTCGCTGTGCTTTCCTCTATAGTGAATATAATTTTAGTCTTAGGTGTTTTAGCCAGTCTGGGTTCTACGCTGACGCTTCCAGGGGTAGCGGCTTTGGTCTTAACTTTAGGTATGGGCGTAGACGCGAATATTCTAATCTTAGAAAGAATACGTGAAGAGATCAACGCTGGTAAATCCGCTGAATCTAGCTTGAACGCCGGATTCAGTAAGGTGACCTCAACTATTTTAGATGCGAACGTCACCACCCTCATAACCGCACTGATTTTATTCTGGTTGGGTACAGGTCCTGTCAAAGGATTTGGTTTAACCTTAGCTGTGGGTATCGTTGCCTCAATCTTCTGTGCGTTATTTGTTACTCGAACCTTGGCTAATCTTCTCGTCTTCAAATTTAAACTTAAGAACCTTCTCGGATTTAATTTATTGCCCAAGCAAAATATTGATTTCCTTAAGTACCGGAAGCCTGCCTTCTTGCTTTCTTGGGCAATTGTAATTCTCGGTGTTTTTTCAATATATTCACAGCGAGACTCTATTCTGGGGATTGATTTCACTGGAGGAGATGAGATGACTGTATCCTTCACAGAACGAGTGGAAACTGGAACGCTCCTTGAAACTGAGGGGCTGCAGTCTGTTGGTGAAGTACAATTCTCTTATCAGAAAACAATCGGCCAAAATAAAGAAATTCTAAAATTACAAACGGCAATGGGTCAAAGTCGTGCAGCATTATCAATTCTTCAAACAGCGCACCCTCAAGCCGAGTTAGTGGAGCAAGGCGTGAACCAAATTGGAGCCTCTGTTTCACAAAGCATCCAATGGAATGCTTTATTTTCAGTGCTTTGTGCGTTGATTGGTATCTTGCTCTATGTCGCATTTAGATTTGAACTCGGCTACGGGATCGGTGCAGTCGTTGCCACTATCCATGATGTACTCATGACCGTGGGCTTATTTGTCTTCCTCGGGTCAGCGGGCTTATTTGTCAGCGGGCAATTCACCGCCCCAATGCTTGCCGCAATTCTTATGATTGTGGGCTACTCAATTAATGATACGATCGTGGTCTTTGACCGGATTCGTGAAGAGTTAGAATTGAACCCAGGCACAAACCTTAAGGCGATTATCAATTCTGCGATCAACAGTGTTCTAGCTCGTTCTATCCTAACCAGTATAACCACTTTATTGGCGGCAGTTTCACTCTACATCTTTGGTGCAGGCGTGATCAATGATTTCGCTTTTGTATTTATTATAGGTATCATTACCGGAACCTTTTCTTCAATCTTCATTGCGAGCCCGATCTTCTACTTTTACCATAAAGGCGATCGACGTCTAGTTGAGGCTAATGAGCAAAAGCCTAAGTCTTATGACTGGGAGCAAAAAGAAGTTTAATGAAGATTAGCCATTAAATGATTAAGCGGACCTATTGTCTATGAATTGGAATGTAGGAAACAAAAATTCTGCTTCAGTAACCCGTATTTCAGAAGATTTATCGATTTCTCCAGCACTTGCGTTCCTGCTTGTTAATTTGGGACTCGAAGACGAAAAACTTGCCGGCGAGTTTCTGAATCCAAAATTAGAACATTTATCCAATCCCTATTCTGTATCGAATTTAAAGCTTGGCGTAGAACGCCTCAGCAGAGCTATAGACCAAAAAGAGAAAGTCTTTATTTTTGGGGATTATGATGTCGACGGTATCACCAGTATTGTTCAGCTGGTCAGTATGCTTCGGCGTTACGACCTTGATCCAGATTATTGTGTGCCCTTGCGCTTATCCGAAGGCTATGGCCTAACTAAAGAAGCTATTGATCGAGCGCTCGCTCAGAGAGTCCCTGATTTGATGATAGTGGTCGATTGCGGAACGAACTCGAAGGAATCCATTGATTACCTCAACAGCCTCGGGGTTTCTGTTATTATAATAGACCACCACCAACAAAGCACAGAAGCAGTCGAGCAGTGTATATTAATAAATCCGCACGTAAATGATCTAGAGTCTAAGGATCAAGGTTGGTTTAATCTTTCGGCGGCTGGCTTAGTCTTTAAATTTTTACATGGCTTCATTAAATATCGCCGCGAGCAAAAGGATTCCCTCGCACAATCAATTAAATTAAGCCAAATAATTGATTTAGCCGG
>CAJWRZ010000063.1 GCA_913045955.1 uncultured Puniceicoccaceae bacterium | reverse complement strand
TTTATAATCTCTAATCTCTGTCTTGCTCATTTTTGACTGCGTTCTTTTTATTTGTGTGATTCATTGCTATGTCGATGCCTTTATCAACCACCAACTCAATATTCTTGAGCCAGTGGGGGAACTTTTGCTCTAAAATCCGAACCTCCGAAGGATCAAAACTACCTAAAACAAAATTCGACAAATTTACCGAAGCCTTACATTTAGGCTTAATTCCTAATCGAAATCGAGGAAAATCTGCACCTATTTGAAGAATTATGTTAGAAATTCCATTATGACCGCCATCACCGCCCCCTATTTTTAATTTTGAGAGGCCAAACTCTAGGTTATAATCGTCATAGACCACTAGAATATCTTCTTTAGCTATTTTGAAGTAATCGGTGAATTTAAGAACACTCACACCACTCAAATTCATGAAGGTCTGCGGTTTAACTAAAGTGAGCTTTTGCTCTAAGTAAATTCCTTCCGCGATCTCAGCATTCATTTTCTTATCCCATTTCCAAGAAAACGAGAACTCTTTCGCTAAGGCATCAAGAAAATCAAAACCCAAGTTGTGCCGAGTTCCATTGTATTCTGCGCCAGGATTACCCAAGCCAAAAATCACCTTTAAAGACATCGCCTTAAAGCAAAGAAAAGTATCTGCCGGGAGTCGACTGAAAAACAAAGAATCCGAAAGCTAATTAAGACTCTTCAGAATCTTCGCTATCTTCACCATCCTCAGACTTCTTCTCAATTACCGGAACTTCATCGGCGGCTACTTCCTCCTCAGGAGCTTCACTAGTGCTTTCAACAGCAACCGTTGGCGGCTGACAAGAAACAACTACCTGAATTCCGTTTGCTAAGAACTCTACCCCGTCTAGTGCAGCGATGTCATCCACATGAATCGCATCACCTACCTTCAATGCCGAAACATCGATTGAAATATTCTCGGGTAACTTAGAAGGAAGGCAACGGATTTCAAGTTCGAGCGTCTTATGGTCAATAAGCCCGCCTTCATGCTTCACTCCTTCACAATCAGCCATTCCAGTTAATAGAACAGGTATGCGAGCAACAAAGCTTTCGCCACGCGCCACTTCGTGAAAATCAATATGATTAATAACTCTAGTTATAGGGTTCACGTCGATTGACTGAACATGCGTCAATGCCTTTACTCCAGCTTCATCATGAAGCTCAATCAAACTAGCACCGCCACCAATTTCTTTGTTAAGCGTCTTAAAAGCAACCGCTGAAACACTGATAGACTTCGCATTTCCTTTTCCGTAAATATTAGCCGGAATTTTGCCTTCAGCACGAGTTCTTTTAAGTGCGCCTTTATTGCTGATTGCGCGCGTAGTTACATCAAGGGTATGTTTTTGCATATGAGTTAATTAAATGTTGGTTAAAAGCTAAATTTCAAACTAAAGACTTTTGATCCTTGAATGCAAACTAAACTTTTCTTTATAAATAAAGTCTTATTTTTCCTCTATAAAAAAGATTCATAGTGCAGAACCCGACGCCTCAGATCTCCCAAGAACGAATCGATATACTAAAATCGATACCCTATCAGGATGCACCCAGTCTAGGATTTATAATCCATACCGGCCTCTTAGAAGAAAATTGCCGGCTTTTAAATACGATCAAAGAAGTGACCGGCGCCAAGATCCTATTAGCCCAAAAAGGCTTCTCCTGCTTCAGCACCTATCCAATTCTGAGCAATTATCTAGATGGCACCACTTCCAGCGGTCTCCACGAAGCCCTGCTCGCCAAAGAATACTTCGGAAAAGAGATCCATGTTTACTCGCCCGCATTCACCCCAAGTGAGATTCAAGCAATTGCTCCATTTTGCCACTCCATTATTTTCAACTCCATTCCCCAGCTTTCAATGGGCATTGAAGTGAGCAAAGCCCTTGGTACGCCAGAGTTTGGCTTGAGGGTGAACCCAGAAGTTAGCTCCAACGCTACCGAGATATACAACCCTTGCGCACCCAACTCTCGTTTAGGCACGACGCGAGCCGCCCTCGAAAAGGCATGCTCCAAAGATTCTAAAGATTCCCTAAAAGCAATCTCCGGCCTTCATTTCCACACTTTATGCGAAGAGGATGCGGACGCTCTAGAAAAGACCGCATTGGCTTTTGAAGCCAATTTCAAAGATCTTTTTAAACAATGCAAATGGCTTAATTTTGGCGGAGGGCACCACATAACTCGGCCAGGCTATAACATTGAGCTCTTGTGTGAAATCATTAACCATTTTCAAAATAAATATGATCTAAGAGTCTACCTAGAACCGGGCGAAGCTGTTGCGCTTCACACCGGAGTCCTCAATACCCGAGTCTTAGATATAATCGAAAATGGCAATACGCAGATTGCGCTCTTAAACACTTCCGCGACTTGTCATATGCCCGATGTTCTCGAAATGCCCTACCGGCCCAACATCCTTAATAGCGGATTGCCCGATGAAAAAAAATTCACCTATACCTTAGGTGGTCGCTCCTGCTTGGCCGGTGATATAATTGGCGCGTACTCTTTTGATCGGGAGCTACAGATTGGCGATGACTTACAATTCTTGGATATGGCGCATTATACAATGGTCAAGACGACAACCTTTAATGGCGTCGCTCTGCCGGATATTTGCCTTTATAATGAAGTGCACGGACTTAAGGTTATTAGAGAATTTTCTTACGATGATTACAAAACCCGTTTATCTTAAAGGCATCTCCTTAAAGGCATCTCCTTAAAGACATCCTACAAAACTAAAGCATATAAATAAAATGACACTTAAAGGAAAAATCTTAGGCCTGATCCTCTTTATAATCGCAGTACTCTCCTGCATCTTGGTATTCAAAGCATTTAAAGCGCGCGAACCCCTGCCTCTCGTACCCGAAGCTGTAATACTCTTAGAAGAATCCGTTTAGCCGGGCTATTTTTTAGAGCCTGCCGCAACAATTGCTTTAAACTCTGGCTCTTGAACTGGCGTAATTGAGAGGCGGTTTCCTTTCTGAAGCACCTTCATGTCCTCCAATTCCGGCATAAGCTTCATCATATCTAAGGAAACCATTGATTTAAGATCCTTCTTAAAAGCAACGTCGACAAGCACCCACCTTGGGCTCTCTACTTTGCTCTTAGGGTCAAAGTATTTAGATTTCTTATCAAAGGCAGTAGGATCCGGATAAGGCTCGCTGACAATCTCAGCTACGCCGACAACTCCGGGCGGTTTTGTATTTGAGTGATAAAACAAAACTAAGTCACCAGGCTTCATAGCATCACGCATAAAGTTACGGGCTTGATAATTGCGAACACCGTCCCAGGGCTCCCGCTGTTTAGGTCGATTTTTTAAGTCCTGAAATGAAAAAGTATCAGGCTCTG
The DNA here is from genome assembly GCA_913045955.1 of uncultured Puniceicoccaceae bacterium. Taxonomy (GTDB): domain Bacteria; phylum Verrucomicrobiota; class Verrucomicrobiia; order Opitutales; family Coraliomargaritaceae. Next base: position 3,716 of record CAJWRZ010000063.1, on the reverse strand, counting down.
ATTTCATTAACCAATAATTCATAAAATCAGGGCTTATTAATCCCGAGTAATTCGAGCAAACGGTCTAAGTCTTCGTTCCCGAAATATTCGAGAATAAGCTTACCTTTTTTACGCCCATGCTTGATGGATACATTAGTATTGAAATGTTTTTCGATACGTTTCTCTAAATCCGCAATGGCCGTACTCTCAGCGGCTTTAATATTAGTTCCTTTAGAACCGCCATTTTGACCTGAAGCTCCTAGGTTTTTGACTAGTTTTTCAGCTTCTCGGACGCTGATATTAGACTCGATAATTTTCCGAGCCAATAAATTACGTTGGTCTTCATCTTTAAGACCAAGAAGCACCTTAGCGTGCCCCGTTGAGAGTAATCTACGACTTAAGAATCCTTGTATTTCTTCGCTTAATCCTAGCAATCGAAGTGCATTAGCTACTGTAGCCCTTCCTTTACCCACGCGCGCTGAAGCCGCCTCTTGAGTGAGATCAAAGTCTCTAACCAAACTAGCATAGCCCAGCGCCTCATCAATAGGATTAAGATTCTCTCTTTGTAGATTTTCAATCAAGGCAAGTGTCGCAGAGGAAGCATCGTTAGCTTCAATAACGCGGCAAGGGATCGATGCCTTTTTAAGGAATTTAAAAGCCCTCAAACGTCGCTCTCCAGCGATCAATTCAAACTGCTCTCCCACAGCCCGTACTACTACCGGCTGAAGCAGTCCTTCAGATCGAATGCTTTGGGCAAGTTCTTCTACTTGTTTATCGGCGATCTCACGTCTTGGCTGATATGGGTTAGCGGCAATTTTCGTGAGCGCTATTTCCATAAAAGACCCCGCTTCCGCCATCGTCATCGTTCCCGAAACCACTTTAGGTGATTTTTTTGCAGTCGCGCTTTTCGCTTTATTAGCGCTTTTAGCCTTAGTCGCTACTTTCTTTGATTTAGACTTACTTTTTGCAACAGCAGGTTTTTTTGCTGGTTTAGGTGCTTCGGTTTTTTGATGCGTGGTCGAACTACCGCTGATCAAACCTCCCAATCCTCTTCCGAGGCGATTCTTTATTTGTGCCATAATTAATTATCTTCGGTTATAGGAATAAAAATAGTATCGCCAATTCGCAAGTCTCTAGATGGATCTTTTATTGAATTTGCATTCTGAATATATTGAACCCTTGACCCAAATTTTGCGGCAATCTGGCTTAAAGTATCCCCCGATTGCACTTCATAACTTAACCCCGTCTTAGGATAATCATCGGAGAATACTTTTGGAGTCGAAGCCACTGGCTTATCGCGGACTGAAAGGGATGCATTGAGTGTTTCGATATAGGCATCCATTTGGGCGGCTACCTGAGCTAATACTTTTTGACTTAGTTGCTTTTCTTGCGCTGTGTAGGCATTTTTAAAATTAAGCAGGCTCGTTTCTAAACGAGTGATTCGCCCTTCTATATCTTGAATTGAACTGCGTGCTTCAAAGATCTTTTGATTTTCTTTAAGCGCTTCTATTTCAAGTTTAAGAGCCCTGAGCTGGCGATCCATAAGTGACAAGTCTTGTGTCATATCAGCCATACTGACACGGAGCGATTGATCTTGGCTATGGACTGCAATGGACCCAAAAAAACAATTTAAGGTCATCCCTATAAATGCAAAAAGTATCAAACGCATAACCTTGTATAAAATTTAATATTCTGTTTTAAAAGTAAAAATTCAATCCTTCTAATAAAAACTTTCCATCGCCTAAACGCAACACACCTTTCTTTTAGAACACCGTCGCATCTATGCAGATCAATAATACGAATTATTGGGTTCATGATTGGAGCCCCTTCTTCATTGAATTTCCAGAAAATTTCCTAGGACTTGAGGGTATCCGCTATTACGGGCTAGCTTACCTACTCGGCTTTATTGCGATCGGATATTTTCTTAAGCTCTGTGATAAAAAAGGTAAAATCCGAATCGGAGCACAGGATCGGTCTGACCTGATGACCTACATTATACTCGGATCGCTTTTGGGCGGGCGATTAGGATTCGTCTTATTGTATGACTTAAAAGATTTACTAGCGAACCCCTTATTATTCTTCAGAATTGATCAAGGCGGCATGTCCAGCCATGGCGGTATGATAGGCGCTACTTTATCCGGCTGGCTCTTTTGTAAAAAGAAAAAATATTCCTTTTTAAAACTAGCTGATTGCGTAACCGCCATTGGGCCGATCTGCCTAGTTTTAGGACGATTCGCCAATTTTATTAACGGAGAATTATGGGGCAAAATTTCTACGGTAAAATGGGCGATCCTCTTCCCCCATAGCCCATTAAGCTACAGCCCCTTAACTAATTATTTTGGCATTCAGCCCAGACATCCCTCGCAATTGTACGCCCTAGCAACCGAAGGCATGCTCCCGCTAATCTATGTACAATGGCGCTTTTGGTTCACCCGCACCTCCAGTGGTCAAATCTTCGGAGAATTCCTCATCCTCTATAGTGTTATGAGAATCTTTAATGAAATCTTCCGCGAGCCTGACGCCAGTTTGATTCTTGGCTTAAGCCGCGGGCAGTTCTACTCATTTTTTATGCTGATCGCTGGGCTGATTATTTGGAAAATAGCCCAAAAATCTGAACTGACGGTCCGCTAAAAAACTCGAGCGCTAAGCCTTCAGTGTGTAACCATCAGGGAGTACCGTGTCTTTAGTCACAATCAAAATCCCATCCCGGATGACCACATCTAATTCTGGAGAAAAATTATCCTCTAAGCCGGTTGGATCTAAAACAACGTTGTTCCCAATTCTAACATTCTTATCAAGAATTGAATTCTTAATATTGCAGTTCTGACCCACTCCAATGTTAGGACGCCCTAGAGCTTTATTTTCGGCAATATCGACTTCGTCTTCAAAGGAATCCGAGCCCATCATTACGACATTTTCTAGTTTTGAATTAGCGGAAACTGAAGATCGAACACCCATTAAAACTCGAGACAAGGAAGCGTTATCAATAATGGAACCCTCTGAAATTACCGTATTTTTAAGCGACGCCGCATTTAACTTTACTGCAGGAAGATAACGGGCCCGCGTATAAATCCTTTGTTCTTCGTTATAGAAATTAAAGGGTGGTTTAAGGTCCGTAAGCCTGAGATTACATTCAAAGAAGGCCTTAACTGTACCGATGTCTTCCCAATAGTCATCAAAGACGTAGCTGAAGAGCTTCTTTTTGCCTAAAAGGCTGGGAATCACTTCTTTACCAAAATCCGCCATATTCGAACTCAAAGCTTCATTCAGCGCACTCGCCTTAAAAACATAAATACCCATTGAAGCTAAGCAGTAATCCTCGGAACCAGGATCCTTCATTTTTGATTTAACTTCTGACCCAACCGCTAGACTTTTGATCACCTTGGGGTCTTTAGGCTTCTCGACGAATTCGGTAACTTCTAGCGATTTATCGACCCTCATAAGCCCTAAACCTTCTGCCTGATCTAAAGCTAAAGGCTTCGCGGCGATACTGACATCTGCGTCGTTTTCGATGTGCTCTTTAATCAAGTCATTTAAGTTCATCCGAAATAACTGATCTCCCGAAAGAATGATACAGAGGTCTGATTCCCCAGGCACCCCAAAATGATGCATATTCTGACGAACCGCATCCGCAGTGCCTTGATACCAATCATCACTTTTTTCAGTTTGCTCGGCGGACAAGATATCCACAAAACCACCACCAAAAGGATCAAACTTATAGGATTCTTGGATATGAC
>CAJWRZ010000062.1 GCA_913045955.1 uncultured Puniceicoccaceae bacterium | reverse complement strand
ACCCTCAGTTAGCTTCCTTAGATAGCTGCGCAAGCTACCTAACTCCAAAATTTAACGCTTAATCAAGATTGACCGGGCCCGGAAATCAGCAACTCAAGCTCGGATGCCAAGCTCCAACCTAAACGGCAAACATTTTGAAGTCGTAATCATCGGCGCCGGCATGGCGGGTCTTGCTTCGGGCATACGCCTTGGGCTTGCGGGCAAAGAATCGATTATCCTTGAGCGGCATAATGCCTCCGGCGGACTGAACTCTTTCTATAGTATTGATGGCCACAAATATGACGTCGGCCTACATGCCTTGACTAATTATGTAGAAAAAGGAACGAAAGGCACACCCCTGACAAAGTTGTTGCGCCAATTAAGAATTCCCTACGAAGCCCTTGATTTATCTCCTCAAGTTCAATCCAGAATTCATTTCCCATCCTGTGAACTTGTTTTTAAAAACGAATTTTCGCACCTTGAATCCCAAGTCGCTGAACAATTTCCCAATGAGATCGACGGCTTCAGAAAATTAGTCGAAACCATTCGAACACTTGATGCCTTTAACTTAGGCAACCAATTCATTTCGGCCCGAGCCACGATCCGAAGCTATTTCAAAAACCCACTTTTGGAGTCAATGCTCCTTTGTCCGACAATGTACTATGGAAGTTCGACCGAAGAAGATATGGACTTCGGTCAATTTGCGATCCTATTTCGCTCCCTGTTTTTTGAAGGATTTGCTCGGCCCCTAAATGGCGTACGCACCATCATCAAAGCCCTTCAAGATAAATACCGGTCTCTAGGTGGCATTCGCAAAATGCGCTGCGGTGTTGACTCAATTGTTTCTGAAAATAACTCCGTCCGCCATTTAATCTTAGATGATGGCGCGATCATCACCGCTGACAAAATCATTTCGACCGCAGGCATCGTTGAGACAATGCGAATGTGTAATAATTCAAGCCCGGAAGTTGAAGACAATATTGGGCGGCTCAGCTTCACTGAGACAATCACCCTATTTGAAGACCAGCCCAAAGCACTTGGTTGGGAAGATACCATTATATTCTTCAACACAAATGATGCCTTTCATTATAAATCACCCGATGACGATTTAGTCGATCCACGCAGCGGCGTTATTTGCCTGCCCAACAATTACGCATATCCAAATGGGCAGAATCTAGAACACGGAATTCTCAGAATCACGGCCTTGGCGCATACAGAGGATTGGTTTAAACTAGATCCCGAACAGTATAAAATTAAAAAAGAATTTTGGTTTAATCACCTTCAAAGCGTAGCGCTGAAGATCTTGCCTAATCAATCGAAGAGCCCCCACACTTTGCCCTCAAAGATTATCGCACAGGATATGTTCACTCCAAAAACTGTACACAGATTCACCGGTCATATTAATGGAGCAATCTACGGATCTCGCGATAAAGTCAAAGGCGGGGAAACCCACTTGGATAATTTATTTATTGCCGGCACTGACCAAGGTTTTCTTGGGATTATTGGTGCGATGCTCAGCGGAATCTCGATGACGAACCTTCACTGCCTTAAAGATTGAGATCAGCCTAACTGGCCTAATTGCTGAATAAGCACCCAAGCAAAGCGGCGGATTCACTTCTCTCCTAAACAATCAACCAGGAGGCCAAGTAAGAGGCCGCCCTGCTAATAGATGGATGTGTAAATGAGGAACGGTCTCTCCACCCTCTTCTCCGTTATTAATCACCAAACGAAATCCCTTAGATAAATTAAGCTTCGCTTTAAGCATCTGAGCTTTCTGCAATAAACGGCCCAAAAGTTCAGGTTCAAATGCTTCACTTTCTCCAACCCTCGGAATAAGAACTTTAGGAATAATCAGCAGGTGAACCGGCGCTTGGGGTTCAATATCATGAATGACGATGCAATCCTCATCTTCAAATTCGATATTGGCGGGAATCTCCCGGGCTATAATTTTTTGAAAGAGTGTCGGCATCTTCTGTTTTATAAAACTACTAAGCTTAAATTTTGATTTGCCGCAACTCGGCTCGCAACAATGGATTCAATCCAATTCTTAGTTTCAAAAAATTCTTGATCGCAACGCTCTGTCCAGTATTCCCGGCCATCAAGAATCGCGCTCCTCAAGCCTGTGATTAAAAATAGCCCTGCATGGTAGCCCGACAAACGCAAAAGTCTTTCTTTTACAATTGAACGAACCCATAAGTCTCCGAAAAATTCATCCGCCTGAATATGCCAGTATTCCACCCCGATTGCTCGCTCGTAAGGCTGACCAAAATACAAGGTAATCAAACGTTCTACGCCCGTTTTAAGCACTTCCTGTCCGTGAGATTTCCCGGATTCTTTTTGAAAAAACAATAGGGCTCTACGGGCATTCTCCGAGAGTTCGGGGTCTGGATTTCCGAATTGAGCAAGCACCTCATTTAAGGTCTCAAGTTGATACAATGTGCTGAATTGAACCATGGCTTATTTCAGTCGGTCAATTTCTTGAGCGAGTTCATTAATGTCACGAAAATCTTTATACACCGAGGCGTAACGTACGTAAGCGATTTTATCAAGGGACTTGAGGCGCTCCATAATTAATTCTCCTATAATTTTTGAGGGCACTTCTTGATCGTAACCCTTTTCTAAGGCTGCGACAACATCTGAAATAAGTAGCTCGATTTGCTCTCTTTCAATCGGCCGTTTTTCTACAGCTTTTTTAAGCCCCCCTAACAATTTGTTGCGGTCAAAATCTTCTCTTCGAGCATCACGTTTTACCACCTGTAAATCGGCACGAATCACGCCCTCTGAAGTGGTGAATCTGTAATCACAATCTAAGCATTCTCGCCTGCGTCGTATCGTGACTTCACTCTTACTTAGCCGAGAATCAATAACCTTATTGTTCAGTGATCTGCATTTAGGGCATAGCATAATAAATCGTCTAATTAACCGGGTAAGGAACTATAACTTAAGAAAATTCTCCAATAAGGATATTCCTTTTTCTGTAGCAATTGATTCCGGGTGAAATTGCACACCCCAAATCGGCATACGCTCATGGGCAAATCCCATTATCTCTCCTTCTTCTGTCTCAGCCGTAATCTTGAGGCAGTCAGGCAAGCTAGCTCTTTCTACAATTAAGGAATGGTAGCGCGTGCACTCAAGTGGGTTCGGTAAGCCAGCGAATAAGTCGGTATTTTGATGTTTAACTGGTGAAGTTTTTCCATGCATTAACCTGTCAGCCCGAACCACCCGGCCTCCAAAATATTGCCCGATGGATTGGTGCCCTAAACAGACGCCTAAAATAGGAATTTTACCCGCAAAAGCTTCGATCATACTGAGGCTGACGCCCGCTTCATTAGGCGAACAGGGTCCTGGAGAAATCATTAATCGATCTGGGTTTAATTTCAGAGCGTCTTCAACTGTGATCTCGTCATTCCTAAATATACTTTGCTCGATCCCTAATTGCCCAAAATATTGAACAAGGTTGTAAGTGAACGAATCGTAATTATCAATAACCAGTAACATAAGAAATTTATATATCCTCGCCGAGCACTCGGGCGACCTCTTGTACGTCTTTATCACCACGCCCGCTTAAATTGCAAATTAAGATACCGTCCTTAGGCATTTCTGAAGCTTTTTTAATCGCGTAGGCGATCCCATGCGCCGTCTCGAGTGCCGGCACGATACCCTCAATTTTACAGAGTGTTTGAAGCGCTTCAAGTGCTTCAGCATCGGTCGCATAACCAAAGTCAATTCGCCCTTTTTCTTTATAGTAAGCATGCTCTGGACCGACCGCCGCATAATCCAATCCTGCCGATACGGAATGGGTTGAATCAATTTGACCGTCCTCGGTTTGGAGAATCCAAGTCTTGGCTCCTTGTAAAACTCCAAGGCGTCCACCGGCAAATCGCGCGGCGTGCTCACCTTTTTCAATGGAGCGTCCGCCCGCCTCCACTCCAGTCAATCGGACTGAAGCGTCTTTTAGGAAAGGAAAGAAAAGGCCAATTGCATTTGAACCACCACCGACACAAGCACAAATCTCATCAGGTAAGCGCCCTTCTTTCTCCAGAATTTGAGCCCTTGCTTCTTCACCAATAATTCTATGGTAGTCGCGCACCATCATCGGGAATGGGTGCGATCCTAAAGCTGAGCCTATTATGTAATGGGTATCTCGAACATTGGTCACCCAATCTCGCATCGCTTCGTTGACCGCTTCTTTGAGGGTTTTCTGGCCTGCAGAAACTCCCCTGACTTCAGCGCCACACAGACGCATTCTAAATACATTAAGCGCTTGGCGGCGCATGTCCTCTTCGCCCATGTAGATAACGCATTCAAAGCCTAATTTTGCACAGATGGACGCCGTAGCAATCCCGTGTTGGCCGGCTCCAGTCTCCGCGATGATACGCTTTTTGCCCATTTTTTTTGCCAGTAAGGCTTGTCCTATGGCGTTGTTAATTTTATGGGCTCCGGTGTGCAACAAATCCTCGCGCTTCAGATAAATCTTCGCTCCTTTGCAGTATTCCGTGAGCCTGTCTGCATAGTATAAGTTAGTGGGGCGACCGGCGAATTCTCTTAGGTATTCTTTGAGTTCTGATTGAAATTCAGGGTCGGCTTTTGAAGCTTCGTAGGCTTCGCTGAGCTCAAATAACGGCGTCATCAAAGTCTCGGGAACGTACATACCTCCGTAATCGCCAAAATGTCCATTTTTACTGGGCATTTCATTGGGCTCAAAATCTGTATTTTTGTTATCCATTGCTTCTACTCGCTTTATATAATGGGGCTTTGAAATAGCCTTTTTGTCAACTGGTTAAATACGCTTTAAATGCTTCTATATCTTCAATTGTATCGATTCCTATAGTTCCTTCTTTTGAAATTCCTACAAAGATTTTATGGCCCTGCTCAAGAACGCGTAATTGCTCTAATTTCTCAGCGTTTTCTAAAAAACCTTTTTTTGAGGCGACAAACTTATTCAAGAAATCTGCGCTGTAGCCATATAGACCTATGTGCTTATAGCAGGGATTAGAAGCTAGCCATTCCTCAGTCATTGAGCCTTTTAAATCCCTCACAAATGGGATGGCGGCCCTTGAAAAATAAAGTGCTCGGCCTTTTGTGTCACAGACGACTTTGACGTGGTTGGGATTGTGAAAATCTTCTGCCGATTTAAAGGGAGTCGCTAAAGTAACCATTGCTGCTTTATCAACGAGATTCTTGGCGATTAATTGAATCTGCGCGCCTTGAATTAAAGGCTCATCGCCCTGCACATTAATTACCCAATCAGCACCAATCGTCTCATTAGCTTCGGCTAAGCGATCAGTGCCACTCGTGTGCTCTTTCCTAGTTATAACTGATTTAAAGCCATAACTGCTTAGGCAGTCGGAAAGCAGTGTATCATCGACCGCAAAATAAAGCTCTAAATCTGGGGCTTCTTTTTTAATCCTTTCTGCGGTCCAAATAATCAAAGGTTTGCCTTCGATTTTGTACATAAGTTTTCGCTCAAATCGAGTGGATTCTAATCTTGCTGGAACAATTATAGTCGGTAATTCTGTCATCCTTTGTAGGGGATCTTATATCAATCGAATAAAATTAAAAAATGAATTTAGAAATTTCTGTCACACAAGCCAATGAACTTCGAGAAAAAAATCCCGACCTGCTCTTCTTAGATGTCCGAGAGGTGGAGGAAGTTAACTTTTGTAAAATCCCTAATTCGTTACACATCCCGCTGAATGAAATCCCCCAAAGGCTGGATTCATTGTCTAAAGATCTTTCAATGGTGCTCTATTGCCATCATGGGATGCGAAGTATGAGTGCTGTGAATTTTCTAAGGAATAAAGGCTATGAAAAAGTGATTAATCTCTCAGGCGGAATTGATGCATGGTCCAATCAGATAGACCCTAATATTCCCACCTATTAAATTAGTTCAATCAAGTCCTAGATAAGCTTTGCCCAAATCAGCTGGAGCTTTGTAGGGGCGGAAAGTTTTGATGGGGCGCATTAATGGGATAAAATAGTCTTCTTGCAATAACTCCGGTTCAATAAGATTGGATGAATCCGCTACAGGTTTCTTCCCTCGAGGATTCTTTAAAGCGGGAAAGTCCTGTGGTTGGGATTCGGCCCATCGGTCTTTAAAATCATCAAAGGTACTCAAATCTAATTCGGTCATCAAACTATTATCAACCTTAGTTAAATTATCCTGGAACATTAAAGTGAGCTTAGCGCCTTCCCCAATCTCGTAACTATTCCCAGCAACATCTTGCATTTCTATTGTTCCGCCGTAGCAATTCACAAGACACTGTTTTTTATCATTGCCTTGAAAATCTTCGACCTGAATTAAAAATATACCATCTCTTGAAATTAACTTTCCTAATGGATTTTCAATAACCAAGACCGACCCCTCCGTCAGGCTGCTAGCGTCGAGAAAAAGGATTCCGTCGTCTATATGAAAGATTGACCGAGTCATCATTAATTCGGTTGATTCATTTTCGGTCCCCCAAATCCACTTATGCTCAAATTGGTCGATGGCAAAAAGTCCCGGACCTTCCCAACTAGCGAAGATCCCGGTACTTATTTTGATTTCAACGCGACTGTTTGATTCTGATATAAACTCCCCTAAGCCCGTAAAGAAATGAGGCAATTCTAGGTTGTCCAAGGCTTTTTTCTCGCCCGAATATCCTTGAAAATAAACCCCCGGCTCTACAGCTTCTAGCTGAACAATACCACGGTGCCATTGCGTGGCATTTGATTCCAGAAAAGCACTTAATAAGAGCAGTCCTAGTCGAAAATATGCGGAGTAAATAAGCTTCATGGCTAGATATTTAACTTTCTATTGATTGCTAGGGCTTGAGGATTATATGGGTCAATCTCAAGAGCTTTTTCTAGGTAGCTTTTTGATTCTTCATGTCGACCTTCAAAGTGAAACAAGAAGGCAGCCATGTACAAGTTGGCCTCCAAGCTTTGAGGTGCAATCTCCACTGCCTTTTTAAGGGCTTGTTCTGCTTGCTCCTCCTTTCCTTCAATGGCAAGGCTTGCTCCGTATCGCAAATAAGCTTTCCAATAATTGCCCGCCGAATCCATTACCTTTTGAGATGTGCCTAATAGCATTTCCATAAGGTGCTCATAATGAATTTCATTCTTAGCGTAGAAGGCATTTAAGAGCTCATTTTTTAAAATAAGAGCATCATAATTCT
>CAJWRZ010000061.1 GCA_913045955.1 uncultured Puniceicoccaceae bacterium | reverse complement strand
ACGATCTTCGACATGTCGTCGTTGGTCACCACGTTTTCAGGCGTGTATGATCCGGTTCCTATAATGACAGAGGCTAACATTTTAAAATCTAAGCTTTATTAAGTTTTAGGAATGAATACTTAGGCTTCAATTTTTTGATTTGCGAGAAGAATATCTGATTTAATTAAATCTAACATGTCGCAATCAACAATTGTTTGTGCTGCAAGAATTGCGCTGGCAATCGCCACTGCATTTGAGGAACCATGCGATTTAATAATGTTCCCATTAAGTCCAAGCAAAGGAGCGCCCGCACGATCATCTGGATTTAACTGAGATTTCATATCCTTAAAGGCGGAGGCGGAGAGGGCTGCACCCAATTTCCGTTTAATATTTCTAAGCAATTCTTTTTTGATGGTATCCCCAATAAATGAGAAGAGTGACTCCGAGCTTTTAAGCAAAATGTTGCCGACGAATCCATCACAAACCACGACATCGACCGAACCATCAAAAAGCTGAAAGCCTTCAATCAAGCCTGCATAATTTATGGTACCATCAATTTGCGACAGGTATTGGTGAGTGGTGATGATGTCAGGAGTTCCTTTACCTTGTTCTGTACCAATTGTTAAAAGTCCTATCTTGGGATTTTTTATATTCAGGCGCGCTTGTGCATAATGCTTCCCAAGGATAGCATTATGCATTAGGTTAACCGGTCCTGCTTCAGGGTTGGCACCGACATCTAGAAAGACAAAAGGGGCTTTCTTACTCGGTATGATTGCGGCAAGCGCCGGTCTATCAATCCCTTCAATCGGCCTAAGTCGTATGGTGCCACCAGCCATCAGTGCACCAGTATTGCCACAGCTGACCATGGCATGGGCTTCTTTATTCCGAACTAATTCGATGGCTTTGAGCATCGAAGAATCTTTCTTTTTCTTAAGTGCCGAAATGGGTTTTTCATCCATAGCGATGACTTCGCTGGCATCTAAAATAGTGATTTGCTCGAGATTGAGTTTGCTTTTACGAATCTCAATTAAGCGTTCGAGCATTCTTTTCTGTCCCACTAAAACAAGATTTGAGTGCAAATCACCCTGATTGTTTAAGTGTACTAAGGCACGAATAAATTCGGTCGGGCCTTTGTCGCTTCCCATTACATCCACGGCTATGGTGGAATTAGCGGGTTGATGGCTCATCATTTGGATGAGGTTAATACCTCTTAGACTTCAACGTCTAGGACTTGGCGACCTCTATACATGCCATTGGCAGGGTTGATGCGATGCGGTCGGTGCATTGTGCCGTCTTGTGGATCTTTAGCTAAATGAGGAAGCTCAAATTGTATTGAACCGCGGCGTTTGCGACTGCGTTGTTTTGACTGTTTGCGTTTGGGCTGTGCCATAATTATGGGATGCGTTAATTTAAAAGAGATTACGACTAAAAATGATGTCAATCATTCGTCAAGCCTCAATAAGTACGAAATTATTAATAAACTAGAAAGAATAATAATAAGATAGACAAGGCAAATCGATACCAGGCGAAGGGGGCTAGACCATACAGAGTCAAACAGCTCACTAAAAAGCGGATTGAGTAAATTGCGGCGATGAAGGCAACGAGAATCCCGAGCAACATTGGGCCTATGTCCATCGTTTCAATAAGCATAGATCCGTCGGTGACCACCTTGTAAGCAGAGGCGGCTGAAAGGGTTATTAAGCCAAGCAAAAAGCTGAATTCGGCGGCTTTATTCGGGGAAAGTCCGACCCAATATCCTCCAACGATCGTTGCCATAGAACGGCTCATACCCGGCCAAAGGGCGGAACATTGAGCAAAGCCTATTAATAAAGCTTTTTTACAATTTAAATCGGAAAGATCATTCGAGACATTCCTGGGAAGTAAATTTTTCTGTTTTCTTTCCGTAAAGAGCATCACAAGACCTCCCATAAAAAGAGCTAAGGCAATCGCTAAAATATTATCACCGAGGTGATGTTCGATCAAGTCATTCAGGCTTAAGCCAATTATTGCTGCGGGCAGAAAAGCGACTAACAAATGGATTCCTAACTTCCGCCCTTTTGGATTTTTACCAAGGAAGCCCATAAGGATTTCAAAAAGGGTATTTCTGTATAAAAAAATCACCGCAAGGATAGCGCCTGCTTGGATTATTATGGCGTACGCAAAGGCAGCATCCTTTAAAGTTTTTGTCTCTGAAATTGGCGTGTCGGAATTAAGCCCAAGGATCTCGTTAGTGATGATAAGGTGCCCGGTCGAAGATATGGGTAAATATTCAGTTATGCCTTCAACCAGTCCAAGTATTAAGCTATCCCAATAATCAATGGATTCATATTCAGAGATAGCAGATTGCTCTAAAATATTTAAGTCATCCGAAGCGTTGGGAACTTCTGCGGTTGCGAGCAAGGCAGTTTTTAAAAAAAGTAAAACAAGTAAACTGACTTTCAAGATTCCCATGGTAATAGCATGATTAATGTCCAAGCGGTCATCGTACACAAGCTAGAAAATTATACATTTTTGTCGGTTTATTCTTGTCGTTTTATTCAGTATCACTGCAATCAAACTGTGGATAATTTAGACTCAGTCATTCAGCAACTTTCCCAAGGAAAGGATTTAAGCTATGCCGATGCGGAATCTTCAGCCAAGCTTTTGGGGCAAGAAACAATTTCAGTGGATGATAAAATAAGCTTTCTTAAAGCCTTAGCGATAAAAGGAGAAACCGCTGAAGAAGTCAGCGCCTTTGCTTCTATATTTAGAGGTTTAGCCATTGACCCTAATTTGAATGATATTGCTGAAAACGGGATTGATGTTTGCGGGACAGGAGGTGATGGATTTGGAACCTTTAATATTTCTACAACGGTTTCGTTTCTGGTTGCTGCCTCAGGAATTCCGGTGCTCAAACATGGTAATCGCTCCATTACTTCTAAGTGCGGGAGCGCCGATTTAATGGAAGCATTAGGGATTCATTTGGCGGTTGATTTGGAGGTGCATAGGAAAGCCTTGGAAGCTTTAAATTTCACCTTTTTCTTCGCGCCCGCATTTCACCCGGTCTTTAAAACTATTATGCCTGCACGTAAGGCGCTTGCCTCAGAGGGTCAGAAAACAATTTTTAATTTATTAGGACCGATGATCAATCCAGCTAAGCCTAAATATCAATTAATGGGGGTCTTCTCAAAAGAATGGATCGATCCCATTGCAAAGGCTTTGCATGCATTGGATTTAAAAAGCGGTATGGTGGTTCATGGGGAGCCGATTGCCAATAGCTGCTTAGATGAATTAAGCTGTGCAGGTAAGAATTTTCATAAAGGTTTTGGAGCGCTTTCTGGTTTAGAGGGAACGCTGGATTTAACTTCCACCGGATTGGAAACTTGTCAGCCCAATGAATTGAAAGGTGGAGGGGTGGAGGAAAATATTACCTTGCTCTTGGACTTCGCTGAACAGCGAAATGAAAAAATGCCTGTCGGTCTTCGTGAGAGTATCTATTTAAATGCGGGTGCGGCATTTTATTGCGCCCAAAAAGCAAGTTCAATTGCCGATGGGGTTCTTCTTGCTAAAGAAACAGTTGAGAGTGGAGCCCTATCCAAATGGCTTCAGGATGTCCGAACATTCTACAAGGAACTTTCTTAAAAAAGTATTTAAAATTATGGGACATTATTTTGGAACAGATGGTATTCGTGGTCGCTATGGTGAAGCGCCCATGACCGACTTAATTGCCCACCGGCTTGCTTTAGCTTTGTCTTCTAAGTTAGAAGCTTCGGCAACTGTTGTGATTGGGCGGGATACCCGAGCGAGTGGCCAAACTTTACAAAATATAATGCGCGCCGGCTTTGAGGCTAGAGGTCATAAGGTCATTCTTTTAGGGGTGGTGCCTACACCCGCAGTGGCTATGGCCGTCACCCATTTTAAGGCAACAATGGGAATTGCCTTAACGGCCTCTCATAATCCGGCATCCGATAATGGGATTAAGTTATTTAATGAAAGAGGGCAGAAGCTAAAGCCCGAAGAAGAACAGGTTATAGAATCCTTATTAGAGGCTGAGCTGAGTAGTCCAACAAATTTCAAAAGGATCGCCCATAGCCTAGAAGAGATAGACTTCGAGACCCACGACCAGAATGAAGTAGATTTTTACATTAAAAAGCTTTCTGAGCAAATGCCCAAAGGCAGTCTTTCCGGAATGAAAGTTGTTTTAGACGGAGCTAATGGCGCTACTTATTTAACCAGCCCGGCGGTCTTAAGCTATTTCGGAGCAGAATTGATTCTCATTGGAAATGAGCCAGATGGTTCTAATATTAACCAAGGGCTTGGCAGTGAATCGCCTGAGGCTTTAGCTAAAACGGTTCTTGAAACTGGGGCTGATATTGGAATCGCGCACGATGGTGATGGAGATCGTTTAGTAGTTTGCGATGAAAGAGGAACGATTGTCGACGGAGATCAGCTCTTGGGTATATATGCTCTAGAGGCACTTAAATCGGATAGCTTAAAAGCAAAAACACTCGTAGTCACAGTGCAGAGTAATTTGGCTTTAGATTTTGCGGTTAAGGCTGCGGGCGGATCTGTAAAACGAGTGGATGTGGGGGATCGAAATGTTGCTTTAGCCATGCGTGAACTTGGGTCTAATATCGGTGGAGAATCTTCCGGGCATATTTTATTTACAGACTATGCTCCAACTGGGGATGGGCTTTTAGCGGCAATACAATTACTCAAAATTCTCCAAGCTTCGGGGGAGCCTTTATCTAAATTAAGTCACCCGATTCAGCGCTTTCCTCAAAAGACGCAGAATTTAATAGTTAAGGAAAAAATCCCTCTAGAAGCATTACCTAAGTTGTCAGAGGCTAAAGCTGAAGTTGAAGAAAAATTAGGCGAAGAAGGGCGTGTTCTAATGCGCTATTCAGGAACTGAGCCTAAGCTACGTTTGTTGGTAGAAGCAAAAACACAGGCAGAAGTAGAGGCATCAATGCAAATTATATTAACCGCGGCACACCATAGTTTATCTATAGTTTAGCGGTAATTTTGGGCTAATAAAATCTAGGAATGGCGCCTTTAAATTTGAGCCATAGCTGTACCCGCTAAACGTCCAGTTGTCCAAGCAGCTTGAAAGTTAAAGCCTCCGGTGATTCCATCGATATCAATACATTCACCTGCAAAAAATAAATTAGGCACATATTTGCTTTCCATTGTCTTAAAGTTGATATCTTTCCGATGGACTCCGCCGCAGGTGACGAACTCATCTTTGTTCGTAGTTTTACCCTGAGCTTTATAGTGCCCCGAGACGATTTCATTAATGAGGGTTTGCTCCAAGTCCTTGGATAGCTGAGCCCAAGTTGTCTCGGCGCTTATCTTTGAATATTCGACTAGGGATTCCCAAAGGCGCTTGGGGAGTTTTAGTAAGGGTGTATTTTTGATTGTCTTTTTACCCTGACTATCTCGGTTGCGATCAAACTGCTCTTTTATGGAACCTTCCGTTTCATCGGCGAGCCAATTTACATAAAAATCAAAGTGGTAGCCCTTGTTTTGAAGATTTCGGGCTTCCCATGCAGATAGTTTTAAAATCGCTGGACCACTCATGCCTCTATGGGTAATTAGAAGTGGTCCTGATTGGAGAGAATGCTTTGAATCAATCCAAACTTCGGCGCTTGGCACCGAAATACCTGCCAGGCTTTTTAATCTTTTATCATTCACATTGAAGGCAAAGAGCGAAGGGGCTAAGGGTTCGATTGAGTGGCCTAACTTTTTGATGGAGTGCTCGAGTAGTGAGCCCTTTAAGGAGCCAGTTGTAAGACACAGAGCATCAAAAGATTCGGTTTCAGAATCCTCGATCTTAAGGGAAAAAGAACCCGCTTCTTCCAAGAAGAAGTTTTCGATTCCGAAGCCTTTTCTTAAGTTTATTTGGCTTCCTTCAGCTTCCTCCATAAAGCAATCAATGATGGTTTGGGAGTCGTCGGTTATGGGAAACATGCGACCATCCGCTTCATTCTTAAGGGAGATATTTCGATCAGAAAACCATTCTATCATATCACTGGGTTGCCATTTATAAAAGGCAGCCCGTAGTTCCTTTGCCCCCCTTGGGTATTTCTTAGAGAGTTCTTCGGGGTCAAAGCAAAAGTGGGTCACATTGCATCGCCCACCACCGGAAATTTTCACTTTTGTCAGCCAATCATTCCGCTTTTCAAAAAGGGCTATTTGGGTCTGGGGATTCTTTTCCTTGAGAGTTAATGCAGTGAAGAATCCAGCAGCGCCGCCACCTATTATGGCAATTTTCTTTGAGGGCTGCGGTTCCATTAATTTGATTTTATAGCTGAACGGCCACTCAGCTTGATTAGCTACGAACGCTTAGATTAAAAAGAGTTCTTGAATAATAATCTTCACCGGGGCTAAGGATCGCTGAGCCCAGTTCGGGAAAGTGTATGCTATCTGGATAATCTTGGGTTTCTAGACAGAAGGCACCGTAGGTTTTGTAGGGCTGATTATCTTTACCTAAATCTGGTGTATCTTTTGATAGATTAATTGCCCCATAAAACTGAACCCCTGGCTCGGTGGTTAGGAGTTTAAGTTCTCGGCCTGAGGTAGGGTCATAAACTGAGGCAACCTGTCTCGGCTGCTCTGTTCGCCCACCGTCTAGGAAATAATGGGTATCAGCATTTCGATGTGTTAGTTCATTTAAGTTACCTAATTTAACTGGATCTCGGAAATCATTGAGACCGCTAGAGACCTCAGCCTTTTGACCATTTAAAGTCATGTCATCATGGGTTAATGCCACTTTGCTGGCCGATATTTGAACGCAATGTGTTTGGATTGAACCGCTGGCTTCTCCGTTAAGATTAAAATAACAATGATTGGTTGGGTTAAAAGGAGTTTTATGATCACTTTCTGCCCGGTAGGTTATTTCAAATGAATTATCCTCGAGTAGACCGTAGCATACCGTTGCTTGCACAGTGCCTGGGAAATTGTTGTGCCCAGCTGCGTCTTGGTATTTCAGCTGAAGTTTTTCTATGCCTTCTTCTTCAATAATGGAAGCTTCCCAGATCTGCTTATCCCAACCATCCAATCCTCCATGTAGACAATTGGGCGGGTCGGTTTTTTCTAGCTTATAGGTTTGACCGTCTATCTCAAATAGAGCGCCTCCAATGCGTCCGGCAACGCGTCCGGTTAAAGCCCCAAAGAATGGGTGTCCTTGCAGATAGCCTTCTAAGGAAGCTTTTCCCAAGGCGATGTCC
>CAJWRZ010000060.1 GCA_913045955.1 uncultured Puniceicoccaceae bacterium | reverse complement strand
GCAGCATTACCTTTGTGTCATTTAGTTCAAGAGGACTTAGGTTACCTTTCTAATGAATCGATTGAGTGGATTGCGGATCGGCTGGAGCTTCAACCGATCAATATATCGGAGATCGTGACTTTTTATCCTATGCTACGGGATGAGGCGCCTGGGAAATATCAAGTGCGCGTTTGCCGGACATTGCCTTGTGCCTTAGCGGGAGCCTACAAAACCTGTAAACAATTTGAAGAGGCTTTTGACTGCAAAGTAGGGTCTACCAGTGACGATGGATTAATCACTTTAGAGTATGTAGAGTGTCATGCGGACTGTGGTAAAGCACCCGTTGTGATGGTCGGCGAAAAAGAGTACACCGATGTCGGCTCTAGTGAGGCTGAGATCTTGATTGATAAGATTAAAAACGGAACGGTTGAAACAAAATAATTTAGAATTTTAGCAGTATGCCATTAGAAGAACAGAGACTGATTTTAAAATATGTAGATGAACCTAGCTACACGAATGACATTGATTGTTATTTAAAACATGGGGGCTATGATCAGTTGAAAAAAGCTGTTCAAATGAAGCCGGAAGCTATCTGTCAGGAAGTCCTTGATTCTGGCGTACGAGGCCGAGGTGGGGCAGGATTCCCGGCGGGCATGAAATGGAAGTTCTTAGACCGAAAATCAGGCAAGCCCATTTATCTTATTTGTAATGCAGATGAATCTGAGCCAGGTACTTTTAAGGATCGGCAAATTATCCACAAAGACCCGCATCAATTGATTGAAGGGATGCTTTGTTCTGCTTTTGCGATCCAAGCTAAATTAGCCTTTATTTATATTCGTGGAGAGTTTTTTGAAGGGTATCAAATCCTCGAGAAAGCGATTGAAGAGGCACGCCAAAAAAATCTTCTCGGTGATGATATTCTTGGTTCAGGATACTCTTGTGATATTATTGTCCATCGCGGTGCCGGTGCTTATATCTGTGGTGAAGAAACAGGGCTTATCGAATCATTGGAAGGTAAACGTGCCAATCCTAGGATTAAGCCTCCTTACTTTCCGGCGGCGCTTGGTTTATATCAATGTCCGACTATTGTGAATAATGTTGAGACGCTTTGTGATGTTAAGCATATCTTAGAGATAGGTGGTAAAGCATTTTCCGAAATAGGGACGCCTGGGAATACAGGTACTCGTATCTGGTGTGTTTCAGGGCACGTTCAAAAACCGGGTTACTATGAGTTTCCTTGTGCGGGAGTGACCTTAGGGGAATTGATTTATGATGTTTGTGGTGGCTTATTGCCCGGTAGAAAATTGAAAGCCGTCATCCCGGGAGGTTCATCTTCTAAGATATTGAGAGCGGATGAGCGCTTTAAAGGTAAGCTAAAAGATGGTACAGAATATGACTGGGGCATTGAAGATATTCCCATGGACTTTGATAGCTTATCTTTAGTGGGTTCGATGTCGGGCTCAGGTGGTGTGATCATCATGGATGATTCTACGGATATGGTGGAAGCTTTAGCTAATATTAATTATTTTTACGCGCATGAAAGTTGTGGTCAGTGCACACCTTGCAGAGAAGGGGTGCCATGGATGAAAAAGATTACCGCGAGAATGTGTGCGGGTAAGGCTAGAGAAGAAGACGCAGATCTTTTAGTCAGCATTGCTGATCAAATAGCTGGAAGAACAATTTGTGCTTTTGGCGAAGCTGCATCTTGGCCTGTCCAGAGCTTTATCGCGAAATTTAAAGATGAATTTGTTGCCAAGGCCAAAGAGCAAGAATTACTGAGACAGCAGGGCGTGGATGAAGTTAAAGAAACAACGTTGATTTAATTTACCTTTTTATGATTCAAATACAGACAGAAGAAACAGTCACAATTTCAGTTGATGGTAAGTCAATTAATGTTCCGAAGGGGTTGAACGTTATTGAAGCGATGAATTCTGTCGGTAAAGAAAAAGAAGTTCCGCATTATTGTTATCATCCTAAACTTTCAATCGCAGGTAATTGCCGAATGTGTTTGGTTGAAATAGGGACTCCTATGCGCAATCGGGAAACAGGGGAGGCTATCCTCGATGAAGAGGGAGCGCCTAAAATTGGGTGGATACCGAAACCGGTGATTGGTTGTTCAACAATTATTTCTGAAGGGATGCATGTGCGTACAAAATCGCCTACGGTTCTAGAGTCTAGAAATGGTGTAACTGAGTTTTTATTAATTAATCACCCTTTGGATTGCCCCATCTGTGATCAGGCAGGAGAGTGTAGGCTTCAAGAATTCTCTGCCGAGCATGGTCGGGGTTATAGTCGTTTTATCGAGGATAAAAATGTGAAGCCAAAACGCACGCGGCTAGGGCCGAGAGTCACCTTGGATGATGAACGGTGTATTCTTTGTTCGCGCTGTATTCGCTTCGGCCAAGAAATTGTTAAAGATGATGTGTTAGGGTTTGTGGACCGCGGGTCTTATTCTACGCTGACTTGTTTTCCTGGTAAGGAGCTTTCGAATAATTACTCTCTAAACACTGTAGATATTTGTCCGGTGGGTGCCTTAACTAGTACGGATTTTAGGTTTAAAATGCGGGTTTGGTTTTTAAAGCGAACCCATAGCGTTTGTACGGAGAGCAGTGTTGGTAGTAATACAGAAATTTGGAGTCGTGAAGGAAAAATATATCGTATCACCCCGAGAAGGAATGATGCGGTGAACGACACTTGGATGACGGATTCAGGTAGAGGCTTATACAAATCAATTGAATCAGAAGACCGCCTCAAAGCTTACACGATGGATGGCTTAACTACAGACATAGATTCTGCAATCCAATCAGCTAGAGCCTTGATCGACCTAGGGGGTGTGGGAGTCTTGGGATCGGCTTTTAGTAGCGTTGAAGAACAGTTTTTATTAAAAAATATTGTAGATCATACCAAAGCACAATTTGAAATGGTTCAGCATTTAGGTGATGGCGATGGCCTTTTGGTCTCAGAAGATAGAACCCCAAATTTGCGTGGGGCTTTAGTTAATGAATTATTAAATACACTTCCTACGAAATGCCCGAATCTTCTGATCAAAGGTATCGAGGATGGGGTTATCAAAACACTCTTGGTTTTCAATGAAGATTTGAGTGAAATTGGGGTTCCTTTAGAGCTATTGAAAAAATCAGTTAATATTATTTATTTTGGGAGTCTTAGGAATAATACCAGTGATCAGGCAAAGATAGTATTTCCCACCTTAAGTGTTTTTGAGAAAGAGGGTACATTTGTGAATCAAAACTTCATACTGCAAAAATTCAATAAAGCGGTTCCCGGACCTGCGGGATTAGTTTCAGATATCGAAGTACTAAACCGTCTGCTTCTTGGGGCGAATGATCAACCAGGTTTTACTCATATAGCTGATCTATGGACGAAAATTGCTGAATCCAATGAACTACTCAAAGGCATTTCTTGGGAAAAGATTACCAGTGAAGGCTTAATGCTTAAACAAGAAAAATTTGGCGCACTTAATTTTCCTGAAACTAAAAATCTCAAGTATAAGCCCGTCGCTGAATTACAAGCTACCTAAAGACACTGATGGATTTTTTATCATACTTATTACCGTTTATATACGCACTCTCCATGATCGGAGTTTTTATGACTCTCTGTGCTTATTCTGTTTTAGCGGAGCGTAAAATTTGCAGTTTCATACAAGGACGGGTCGGACCGAACCGTGCCCGAATCCCAATCATTGGACAGATCCCAGTTTTAGGGAATATACTC
Source organism: uncultured Puniceicoccaceae bacterium (assembly GCA_913045955.1). Lineage (GTDB taxonomy): Bacteria > Verrucomicrobiota > Verrucomicrobiia > Opitutales > Coraliomargaritaceae. The sequence goes on along the minus strand of CAJWRZ010000060.1, from coordinate 3,591 downwards.
ACTCGCTTGGGGCTTTTTCACCCGGCGGCCGATGGACTTAAATTCCTTTTTAAAGAAGAGATCACTCCTGGGCATGTCCGTCTTACTTACTATTATTTAGCGCCCATCATTGCCTTAGCACCTGCTTTAACCACAATGGTGGTGCTCCCATTTGGTCGCTACGTTGATGCCAGCGGAGCAGTACAGCCCCTGGTATTGGCCAATATAGATGTGGGTATTCTATTTATTTTGGCAATATCATCCCTCGGTGTTTATGGAATTGTCTTGGCTGGTTGGGCCTCGAACAGTAAATACCCATTCTTAGGGGCTATTCGATCCACGGCTCAAATGATATCCTACGAACTGGCGATGGGCTTGTCTATTTTACCAGTGTTCCTATGGGCTGCCGCCCCAGGTTCGGACTACGGGCTTTCGCTCTTTGGGGTTGTCCAATCACAACAAGGTTTGTGGCTCATTCTCTGGCAACCTATTTCAGCGCTAATCTTTTTAGTGGCAATCTTTGCTGAGACTAACCGCCTGCCATTTGACATGGCTGAATCAGAAACAGATTTGGTCGGGGGCTTCCATACCGAGTACGGTGCTTTTAAATTCGGGATTTTCTTCGTCGCAGAATACGCACATATAATTATGGGCTCATCTTTATTCGTCTTACTTTTCTTAGGTGGGTGGAATTTCTTACCGGGGCTCGCAGATCCATGGCCTGCAGGTATTATAGGGATTGTTATGTCCGCGCTATGGTTCCTTCTTAAAGTGTGCGGCATGATCTTCTTCTTTATATGGGTGCGTTGGTCTTTACCTCGTTTTCGTTATGACCAAGTCATGCATCTGGGTTGGAAAATCCTTTTACCGCTAGCAATCGCTAATTTTGTGATCTACATCTTTGTAATCGCGCTAATTGACAAATTTATAAACTAAATCTTATGGCTAAAACTAAAGTAATGGAGCGGAAGCCCCTAACATTCTCTGAAAAGACTTTTATCCCTCAGATAGCTAGTGGGTTGGCAACGACATTTGGTAATATGTTCAAGAAGACAGTTACTTTGCAGTACCCTGAAGAGCGTCCGGTGATACCCGAGAATTATCGTGGAATCCCTACTTTGGTCAAAGACCCTAAAGGGCGGGTTAAATGTGTCTCTTGCCAATTATGTGAGTTTGTCTGCCCCCCTAAAGCGATTCGGATCAATCCTAGTGAGATTGATGGTGAAGAAGATCCAGAAAGAGCGCACATTGAAAAAGAACCGGCCACTTTTGATATCAACATGCTTCGTTGTATTTACTGCGGTCTCTGCCAAGAAGTCTGTCCCGAAGAAGCGATTTTCCTTCAAGATGATTTTTCTTTATCAGGGTATACCCGTGAAGAAATGGTTTATGGTAAAGATAAGCTCTTGGAATTGGGTGGGACTTTACCGGATCGCCACTTTAAGTGGGATAAAAAGAAGTTAGCTGAAGAAAGCAATTCAGGGCATCACTAAGCCCCGCGGCTTACGGCTTACGGCTTACGTTGCCAGTGCTCGATAGTAAAGTCATCATTAGATTCAAGGGTGTCTATCTGATGAAATTGACCTTCAAATTCTGGAAAAAAGGTGTCTCCTTCAGGCTCTTTGTGAACCCTTGTCAGAAATAGATCACTACACTTTGGTAACATCATTTTGTAAATTTCAGCACCTCCGGCGATCCAAATTAATTCGTTTTCAGAAACAGCTTCTGCTTCTTCTGGAGAATGAATCGATAATGCCCCATCTGCAGAATATTCATTTCTCGATAAAATAAGTGTCTGCCTTCCGGGTAAGGTGCGCCCGATTGATTCAAATGTTTTTCGGCCCATTAATAAGGTATGTCCAAGGGTCACTTTTTTGAACCATTTAAAATCTTCAGTTAAGTGCCATGGGATAGTTCCTTGATGGCCAATGACTCTATTCTGAGCCATGGCGGCTATCGCCTTGTATTTAAATTCTTTGGGCATTTTCCGTACTTTTTATTTCATTTCTGATTCGATGCGCTCGATGTATTCACTTACATTACAGGTGAGCATTCGCATACTACCTTTAGATACTTCCAAAACTTTATTAACTACGCCATCTAAAAACGATCGGTCGTGTGAAACCAGTATAACCGTACCTTCAAATTCATTAATCGCATCTTGGAGTACCGACTTTGATTTAAGGTCCAAGTGATTAGTGGGCTCATCAAGAATCAGGCAATTTGCAGGTTGCATAAGCATCTTCGATAGGGCGACACGGTTTCTTTCACCTCCTGATAAAACTCGGATTTTTTTTAAGGCATCATCCCCAGAAAATAAGAGTGCACCTAAAGCTGCTCGCGGGTTGGCACCATCATTTCCCTGAGCTGCTAGCTCAACTTCTTCCAGAACGTTATTCGATGGATCAAGCTCCTCGGACTGCGACTGAGCGAAGTAGCTTATGACGGTGTTGATCCCTTTCTCGATCGTCCCGCTTTGGTAGGGCTCTTGCCCAGCCATAATTCTAGCTAAAGTTGATTTACCTGCTCCATTAACCCCTACAACTGCAATCCGATCGCCATGGTCGATTCTTAAATTAAGGCCATCGAAGATCACATTATCCCCATAAGCCTTATGTAAGTCTTGTATTGTGATGACCTTTGAGCTTGAGGGTGGAGGCTTGGGAAACCTGAAAAACATCTTCTTTTCTTCTTTAGGAATTGTGATCAGTTTCACTTTGTCTAATTGCTTGATTCGACTTTGTACTAAACTAGCTTTTTTCACATTAGACCTAAATCGATTGATGAAGTCTTTTATCTCACGAATTTCTTTTTGCTGATTTTCATAGGCTTTACGTAGAATTTCTATGTTTTTACTGCGTTCACTTAAGTAAAAAGAGTAGTTCCCTTTATAGACGAACATTTGCCCAAGGGTGAGCTCAAAAGTACGGTTCGTTACCGAATCCAAAAAAGCTCTATCGTGAGAAATAACAATGATCGCACCTTGGTAGTTTTTTAAATAATTTTCGACCCAGTTCTGGGATATGATGTCTAGGTGATTCGTCGGTTCATCTAAAATAATCAAAGAGGGGCTTTGTAAAAGTAGTTTTGCTAAAGCGATACGCATTTGCCAGCCGCCCGAAAATTCACTAGTATTACGATCTAAGTCTGAAAGCTGAAAGCCTATCCCCATTAAGATTCGCTCAATCCTGGACTTGATGCGGTCAGGCTTATATTCTTCAAGTTGCTGCTCCCATTCGCCGATGACTTCAATCAGCTCATAATATTCTTCAGAGCTCGTATCCATTTCTAGCATAGCCTCGTCGGCTTTCTCTATTTTATCTTGGAGCTCAATAATATCATTAAACGCACTTTCAGCTTCTTTGAATAAAGTCTTCCCCGAGGCTTCAATACCGTCTTGAGGGAGGTAGCCTATATTAACAAAGTTAGGCTTTTCTATAGCACCTTCATCGGCTTCCATCTCGTCCATTAGAATCCGTAGTAAAGTTGTCTTACCAGAGCCATTTGAGCCAACTAGCCCAATACGGTCTCTAGGCCCAATGACTCCGTTAATGCCGTCATATAATACTTTCTCACCAAAGTAGTGCTTTATATTATTAATTGTAATCATAT
>CAJWRZ010000059.1 GCA_913045955.1 uncultured Puniceicoccaceae bacterium | reverse complement strand
ATAAAAACATTTGAAACTTTAGATAAAAAGGGTAAAACCTTAGATACTGTAGAAAAGGAAGAGCTTAATGACATCATCAAAGACTCCCTTTCTTAAGTATTCCGTTCACTCACCCTCATACAATTATACTAAATCACAATACACACAATGTCTGACACAATTACTGAACTTAACGCCGACAACTTCGAATCCTTTATTGCAACAGCTGACACAACCTTAGTCGTCGATTTCTGGGCTCCATGGTGCGGTCCTTGTAAAGCAATCACACCTATTCTTGAAGAGCTTTCAACTGAGTTGAGTGGCTCGGTGAAAATCGGTAAAGTCAATATTGATGACAATGGTGCACTTGCGACTCAATTTGAAGTAAGAGCGATCCCAACTATCAAAATCTTTAAAAACGGAGCTGTCGTCGACACCGTTGTAGGACTAGCTTCTAAAGATGATTTGAAGAAACGCCTGGCCTAAGTTAAGTTTACCCCCGTTTCTAGAAAGATGAATCGAAGCCAATTGGCTTCTTTATTCAGAAAGCTTCAAGATAAGCTTTTCCATAATCCCATCAAAAGAGCCATTAGTGAAAAAGATCACTAGGCTCTTTTTTCTTTCTGCACTGTTTCCATTGAGGCGATTGATTAAAGCCGAAAGCAATTGATCATTACAATCGTAAGCGCTCGCATGGATGCCCAGAGCATTGAGTTGACTACAAATTCGTGCTCGATCTAGCTTAGATTCGTCCTTAAGCAAACTTGATCTATGCAATCGTCCTATCAAGAGTTCAGAACTCTGCTTGAAGGATTCCGTAAAGGCATCCTGAAATAATCCACTCTTTGCTGTGTTACTTCTGGGCTCAAAACAAGTAATTATTTCATGCTCTGGGTAAACTGAGTGCATAGATCTAAGAATATGCTCTATCGCCGTTGGATGATGCGCAAAATCCTCGAGTACAAGCAGCTCCTCACTTTTAAATAACTCTTCTTGCCTACGAGTGACTCCTTTAAAATCTTTGAGCGATCCTAAATCAAAGCGAATTACTTGATTCGGGTCGGAGGATAATGCCGTGGATAATGCTGCTGAAAAAGCTGCAATAGCCGCATTTCTAGCATTATAAAGTCCATGCAAGCTCCATCTGACTTCCGCCCATAATTCTCCTTTATAAATCAGATTAAAACTTGAGCCATCCGCATCTTCTTTAAAACTTTCAATGCGCAGATCATTCGTGATCCCAGTACCCACTTTTAGGACCTTACACCAATCAATCTCTAATAAGGGCTCTATATTAGGATCATCTCCATTCACAACTAAGAAGCCATTACTGGGGATAATTCTAAACAAATGCTCAAAACTCCTTTGGATGTCTTTTAAATCCCTGAAAATATCCGCGTGATCCATTTCGATGTTATTCACGGCGACAATCAAAGGACGATAGTGGATGAACTTAGATCGCTTATCAAAAAAAGCGGTGTCGTATTCATCACCCTCAATCACAAATGAATCGCCCGACCCAATAACCGCGCCACTGGGCAAACTCTTTGGAGCACCTCCAATAAACCAACCTGGCGACAAATTATTATGTTTGAGCAAGTAAGCGACAATCGATGCTGTTGTAGTTTTCCCGTGCGTTCCGCTTATAACGACGGGCTTTCGTTCCTTAAGGACGAACTCACTTAATAATTGCGGTAAAGAAATGAGCCGTATCGATTGGGTATTCAGAAGCCATTCAACTTCAACGTTCCCACGACTGATTGCATTTCCGACGATCACTAAATCAGGTGCAAGCTTGGCGAGGCGCTCTGCGTCATAACCTTCATAGTATTCAAGTTGTGCATCTTCTAGAATATTGGACATTGGAGGGTATAATAACTCATCTGCCCCAAGCACTGAATGACCGAGTCCTTTAAACATGATCGCGGCATTGCCCATGGCAGTACCACCGATTCCTAGAAAATATATCTTCACAATACCAATCTTAAAAAACAAAAATTATTTACAAGCCGAATAATTAAGCGATTATAGTTAAATTATCATCAACTATGGAAAATCAATTAAACATTTTAGTCATTGGTTCTGGAGGCAGAGAACACGCATTAGTCAACAAATGCTTGGAAAGCCCTATTTGCAAGAAGGTCATAGCGGCGCCCGGGAATGGAGGCATGGCGCAATTAATCGAGTGTTTTCCTACGAGCGTTGAAGACATTCCAGGAATAGTAGCCTTAGCAAAAAGCCAGTCTATCGATTTTGTTATCGTCGGTCCAGAGGTGCCCTTATGCCTTGGATTAGTCGATGCCTTAGCAGATGAGAATATATTAGCTTACGGCCCTAAAAAAGACGGCGCCGAATTAGAATCCAGTAAAACCTTCTGTAAAAACTTTTTCAAAAAGTACAAAATCCCTACCGCTGAATACCAAAGCTTCACCGCTGTAGAACCCGCGCTAGATTATCTCAAAAGCCACCCTGCCCCAATCGTCGTAAAAGCAAGTGGTCTAGCGGCCGGTAAAGGGGTTATTATCGCCCAAACAAATAAAGAAGCTGAAGATGCCGTTCGCTCAATGATCCTGGATAAAACTTTTGGAGAAAGCGGTTCAGAGATTGTTATTGAAGAATGCTTAGTCGGCGAAGAGGTATCCATCCATGCGATCGTTTCTGGCGAAACATTTTTATGCCTTTCTCCAAGCCAAGACCATAAAAGAATCGGCGAAGGCGATACCGGCTTGAATACAGGAGGCATGGGCGCCTACGCACCTACGTCTGCACTTTCCAAGGAAATGCAGGTAGTTATAGAAAAAACAATCCTACTACCGACGATTCATGGATTAATTGCCGAAGGCATTCAATATAACGGGACACTTTATGCGGGATTAATGCTGACCGAATCTGGCCCGAAAATCCTTGAGTACAATGTGAGATTTGGTGATCCGGAAACTCAAGTGCTCTTGCCGCTTGTTGAAGATGATTTTGTTCAATTGCTCTACACTTCAGCTCGAAATTTACCACTACCGGCCGAGATTAATCTCAGTAGCGACAAATGCATGACTGTAGTCATCGCGAGTGATGGATACCCTGGCGCATATCCCAAAGGAGAGCCTATAAATATGCCAGAGGTCTTGCCTGAAAATACGCAAATTATTCACGCTGGTACCCTGCTCGATTCTACGGATCAAATTCTTTCAAACGGTGGAAGGGTCTTAACGGTCACTAGCCGTGGTGATTCAATCAAGGAAACAGCTCAAACTATTTACTCAGTGTGTGATTCGATTGACTATAAATCAAAAATTTTCCGGAGAGATATTGCGCACAGGGAGATTAAACGCTCAAATTAAGCCATGACTGAGCAGTCCAAAACAATTTTACTCCTTTGTACGGGCAATTCCTGCAGAAGCCCTTTAGCAGAGGCATTACTAAAAAATGCGATCAAAGATAATCCTACTCTCAAGCATTATGCAGTGAAATCAGCCGGTATCTATGCACAGAGTAATGGTATTGCTTCTGAAAACGCATTGGAGGCGATCAAAGCCTACAAACTATCCCTGAATAATCACCGCTCTACCCAGCTGACTCAGAAACTGATTGATGAATCCTCAATCATACTAGGCATGACTGCTTCGCATATTGAGTCCTTAGCTTACGACTATAATTGCCTGCCCGAAAAGTTATTTAGATTCAAAGAATGGACTGACAGCCACGATAAGGATATCCTAGATCCTTTTGGCTCCAACTTGGCTGTTTACATGCAATGTGCAGAATCAATTAAAGAATCAATTCCTTCGATTATAGATCACTTGAAAAGCCAAAAATAAGGTTCAATTCCACCGCCAATAGAATAGGCTGGTCTATTTTCTAAGAACCCAAAAAACACATTCATCAGAAAACTCTCTGACCGCAGCGCTTTCATTTGACAGGACTGATCGAGGCACAACGACCTCAATCTTGTAGCCAATAGTTTTCACCAAAGCTTCTATCTCTTCACGCTCTGGCACGTGTATATATAGATCGCCCATATTTGTTGCCTCAAAGCGATCGCCAAAATCATCAAGCTCAGGATCCTGTTTATTCTTTCTCCAAACGAGCTTCTCTTTAGTCCAGAATTTTTTGTGCCGATTGAAAGATCTCAAGTGAGAGGTGAATACGAGATAACCATCTTTTTTAAGGACTCGATACATTTCTCTTAATGCAGTCTCCCTTTGCTCTTTTTTTGGAATTTGCATTAAACCGTTAAACCCGAAAATAATCCCCTCAAATATCGAATCTTCAAATTCAAGTTCTCGGGCATCACAAACTCTAAACGGAATTGAATAGCCGAGCATTTTAGCTAAATGACGACTTTTTTTAATCATGTTTTTTGCATAATCCGTAGCGAGCAAGTTCTTGAAACCAAGCTCATGAAGTCCAATACTTATTCTGCCTGCGCCGCAACCAAGTTCTAGAATCGAGTCTGATTTTTGGAAGATACGAGTGAATATCTTTTCTTCAGACTCCCAAAGACCAATTGTTCTAGCCGCATGCTCATAATGATCCGTTACAATGCTAGAATTGAAGTAATCCAATACAGTTTGATTTTCCATAGAATGAATTGATCAATGCTTTATGGCCGAAGCTAATAGAGTCTGAAAATGAGGCTCGTTTACTTCCTTTGATACAATATTCAACTCAGTTTGGCTGAATCCTGTATCTTTTAACATTTGGTAGAGTTTATTTTCAGAGAATCCTAACCATACATCGGCATACAGTTCTCGAGCTTTTTCAAAATCATGCTCCAATAAATCAATCACGACTATCCTGCCTCCAGGCTTCAAAATACGAAAAGCTTCCTCGATTGCTTTTGTTGGATTACTCGCGTGGTGCAAGGCTTGGCTCAGTAAGGCAATATCGACTGAATTATCATCTAGAGGCACCGACTCAATATCTCCAAGCATGTATTCTAAATTGGTTTGGTCATTTTTAAGCGCAAGGTCTTGGCCGAACTCAACCATCTTCGGTGCATTATCAATACAATAAACCTTTTCCGCGCCCCTTGCTAATAATTGTGAGAGGAGTCCTTCACCTGCTCCTAAATCGGCGATTTTTAGTTTGGGCGTTAAGAGCAGTAAGAAGTGTCCAATGGCTTCCCAACTTCTACCGGGACAATAATTCTTACCTAGCCTTCCGGCGACCGAGTTAAAGTATTCTTCGGCCAATTGTTTTCTTTTGCCTAAAATTCTCTTCAGGTTGCTTTGGTCTTCTAGGATATCTGCTTCCTGGTCAAGCGAACTCAAAATGGCTGAAACTAAGGTATCTTTTTCCCTGCTCAAAGATTTGTTTGTAGAATAAAATGTCTTTTTACCTTCTTTTCTATCGATGACTAAACTTGCCTGCCTTAAAAGACCTAAGTGGGAAGATATTCTTGATTGGCCCATATTCATGAGTTCTTGAAGCTCCGCGACCGACAATTCTTCTTTTGCTAAAATTATTAAGATTCTCGCACGCGTAGAATCAGAGAGTAATTTTATAATATCCCAAATTTCTGACATAATTTATTACTGTATTATTATTCGGCTATATTCAAGCTATAGAAATAAAAAAACCCTTATGTTTCCATAAGGGTTTTTGAGAATCAGAAATGATATTTATTTAGTAGCTTCGTCAAGCAAGTCTCCGAGACTTGTCATGTCTTCTACTCCTGGCATGCTATCTAAGGCAGCTTGCTCCTTAGCAAGATCTTCTGCGCTGTAATTAGCTGCTTTGATCGATAAACCGATACGACGCTCGTTTTTATCAATCTTGATAACACGTGCACTGACCATATCACCTTCATTTAAGACATCCTTGATGTTTTCAACATGTTCCTCGCTGATTTGAGAAATATGAACAAGTCCATCGATATCATTGTCAAGTTGTATGAAGGCTCCATAGCTGGTGAGCTTGGAAATCTTAGCTTCCACTACGTCACCAATTTTGAAGTGCTCAGCAATTTCGTCCCAAGGATCCACTGATAGCTGTTTAACACCGAGCGATATTCTTTGCGCATCAATATCGACATCGAGTACCACCGCTTTAACTGGATCGCCTTTTTGAAGGACTTCGCTTGGGTGATTCACCTTACGAGTCCAAGAAATATCTGAAACGTGAATCATTCCATCAATACCGTCTTCAAGTTCGATGAAGGCACCGTAAGTAGTTAAGTTTCTTACTTCACCTTCAATTTCCATTCCGATTGGGTATTTGGCACGAACATCTTCCCATGGGTTCTGCTCTAACTGGCGGATACCCAATGATATTTTTTGTTCTTCTTGCTGAATGCCTAAAACAACTGAAGTGATCTCTTCGCCTACTTTAAGCACTTCACTTGGTTTAGTGATTCGTTTTGTCCATGAAATCTCAGTAATATGTACTAGACCTTCAACGCCTTCTTCAAGCTCAATGAACGCTCCGTAAGGGACAAGATTGACGACCTTACCTTTGACCTGTGCGCCAATAGGATATTTCTGGTCGATCTTTTCCCAAGGATTATCATGGAGTTGTTTAAGTCCAAGTGAAACACGCTCACGATCGCGATCGATTTCAATAATGACCACTTCAATTTCTTCACCTTGCTTAAGCATTTCACTTGGGTGTTGAATACGACCCCATGACATGTCGGTGATATGTAAAAGACCGTCTAATCCATCTAAGTCGACGAATGCTCCATAGTCAGTGATGTTCTTAACTTGGCCACGCTGACGGTCACCAGGTTTGACTTCATCAAGCAACTTACGGCGCTTTTCGATTCGCTGCTCTTCAACGAGCTCCCTTCTTGAAATAACAATGTTCTTTCTTTCAGGGTTAATTTTAACAACTTTGAAGTCATAAGTCTGACCTACGTATTGTTCTAAATTCTTGGGTGCTTGAACATCAATCTGTGAAGTTGGAAGGAATGAATCGACACCGATTGAAACAATCAGGCCGCCTTTAACAATCGAACGAACTTTACCTTGAACGATAGAACCTTCTTCGCAATCAAGCGCGATCTTCTCCCAGTTCTTCTTTTGTTCTGCTTTGTCGAAAGAAATAACCGGGTTGCCTTCTTTGTCTTCAAGTTTTTCTAGGTAGACTTCTATCTCAGAATTAACTTCAAGTTCACTCGCATCGACGAACTCGCTTACGTGAACGACACCTTCTGATTTTCCTCCAATGTCGACGACGACTTCTATAGGACGGATCTCAGTGATTAAACCTTTGATAATTGAACCTTCTTTAAGGTTATCTATTTGGCTGCCTTTTAACAGCTCTTCCATTAATTGACTCATATAAAAATGTTTTACTTAAGTAAAACGGGTTGATGGTTAATATTTTGTTTTAAACGCAATAGTTCCGACTATCACGAAGCTAGGGAATTTAGGTCATCCAATGCCATAATCAAGTAAATTCTATAATTATATCGCTTAAAAAGGGATATAATTAAGCATCCACTTAATAGAAAAACCCTGGTGATTCGTACAAATTAGGGCAAAAAAAATGGCGCATTCCCTACCCCTAAGGAATGCGCCAACCATTATCTACTTTATTTGTTACCC
>CAJWRZ010000058.1 GCA_913045955.1 uncultured Puniceicoccaceae bacterium | reverse complement strand
GAGTTACAGTCTTTACTTAAATGGGCTAAATGGAGGGTTTTGATTTTTGATTTTTCAATATTTTCCAGAAGAAAATCAAAGGTTACCGTGTTGGATAAGTGGCCATGTCGCCCTTTTATTCTTTGCTTAATTGACCATGGGCGCTTCGTATCTTGCTCTAAAAGAGCCTCATCAAAGTTGGATTCAATGATTAATGTTTCTACATTTAGAATTTGTTGTGCTACATTTTCGGAAATATATCCGAGGTCGGTGACCCAAGCTAGACTTCCGGGTTTAGTGAATAAATCGGCTTCCCCGTGCCCCCAAAAAAAGCTGAAGCCAACCGGGTCATAAGCATCATGGGGTAAGGAGTAAGATCTAATTTTTAAGTCTTTAAATTGAAATTCTGCTCCGGTTTGGAATATTTTCCAATAGACAGCTTTCGTGAGCTTACCCTGAACAGCATCGGCAGTGTCCCGATTAGCAAAAATAGGCAGGGTGGTATTTTGGCTGATACCTCTAATTCCTTTAGAATGATCGCTGTGCTCGTGGGTTAAGAAGACGGCATCGAGCGCATCAACTGATTCGCCAATTGCTTGGAGTTGTTGCTTAATTCGTTTACCTGAGAAGCCGGCATCAATTAATATTTTGCTGTTTCCTGTATTGAGAAATGCTGCGTTCCCATTGCTGCTTGATCCGAGTATTTTTAGAAAGTGTTCCACTTTAAATTACTGTTAAGTGGATTTTATGCTTGAGCAAAGCAATTTTCAATCCTTGCTATAGAATTCTCTTTTTATTGTTATATTCGGTAATATTTATTTGTAAGCTATCTTTAATTGAGTCGATAAACGCATATGGCTAGTTCTGAAAACACAGGTAAGGATCAACCTTCTGAAAATTTAAATTCAAATGATTTGAGTCGCAATTACGACGCATCTTTTATTGTAGACGATGCTTATCGCGCAAATTTGCCGGATATGCAAAATGCCAGCGCGCGTTTCATTACGGGAGCTAATGTGCCTATCTTAAAGGTGGGGATGTCTAATTTTAAGCTCCCTTTGAAGTACAAAACAGCCGGTAACGAAACTTTAGATCTCGAAACTTCTATTACGGGAACTGTTTCTCTTAAGAAAGATCAGAAGGGTATTAATATGTCCCGCATCATGCGTTGTTTTTATGATTACGCGCAGAACGAGTTCTCTCTAGAGTTGCTTGAGGAAATTTTACTGACTTATAAAAAAATCCTTCAAACAGAACATGCGCAGATTCGCCTCGATTTTAATTATCCAATAAAGCAAAATAGCTTAAGGAGTGATTTATCAGGCTGGCAGTATTACAAAGTTGCCTATGAGGGGCTTATAGACCATCAGGATGTTTTCAGGAAGCGTATTCATTTTGAATTTGTTTATTCTTCGGCTTGCCCTTGTTCCTCGGATCTTTCCGAGCATGCCCGGCAAGAAAGAAAGGTTTACGCAATTCCGCATTCTCAAAGAAGTACCGCGCGAATAAGTATTGAAGTTGCACCTGAGCAAAAGCTCTCAATTGAAGAAGTCCATGCTTTGGCATTAGAGGCTTTAAAAACGGAGACTCAAGTCATGGTAAAACGGGAAGATGAACAAGCTTTCGCCGAACTTAATGGTGCCTACACAAAATTTGTTGAGGATGCGGCGCGTGTTTTGTATGAGCAGCTCGACAAAAATCCACAGATAGTTGATTTCCAAGTAGCCTGCGCCCATCTTGAATCCTTACACTCCCACGACGCAGTAGCGGTTATACACAAGGGAGTCGCGGGCGGGTTCACCGGACATATTGATGACTTTACTTCCTTGATCAAATAGGGAAAGTTACTCCAAGCAGGCTTGTGGGATTGTGACCAAGGATAAGGAGGCATTGCCGATCATTGCTCATTAATCATTTTTTTATTCACAGGACTAGGAATTCAATGAATGCTTTTAGGGAACAGAGTGGCGTAAAATTAAACATAACATCATGTGAGTATTTTGATGTTGTGGATGCTTCAGATCGGGTCATAGGAATTGCACCTCGCGAGTACATCCATGCGCACAATATATTTCATAGGGCAGTGCATGTATTTGTTTTTAATAGGAAGGGTGAGATTTTCATTCAAAAGCGATCTTTAAATAAAGACACTGCTCCCGGGAAATGGGTGAGCTCTTGTTCTGGGCATGTGGATGCAGGGGAGTATTATTATGAGGCAGCACGGCGCGAATTGGGCGAAGAGATAAGCCTTTTTAATCCGGAGAACCTATCACGGGTCTTGGTTGAGCGACCTCGCCCAGAGACAGGTTTTGAACACGTGCATTTGTTTAGGTGCTTTTCTGAAGCTAACTTAAAACTACATCCATTGGAGATTTCGCAAGGGCGATGGATTCAGCCTGAGAATTTAACGCGTTGGATGTCTGAGCGACCTTATGATTTCGCAGGTTCTTTTATCTATCTTTGGGGTCGCTATTCGGAAAACGTTTTTTCTTAATGAATTGAGGAAGAGCCTTGCTTTTAGGGATACCTTTGTTTTCTAATTCTATTATTGTGGCTAACGAAAATTCAAAAGTTTATACGATTTTAATTATAGATGATGAAGAGGCTTTGCGCTACTCATTAAAACGTGCCTTAGCGAATCGCACTTTTAATATCCTTGAGGCGGATAGTGGTGAGGCGGGCATTGAGGTCGCTAAGATAGAAAAGCCTGACATTATCTTATTAGATAACCGCATGAAGGGGATGAATGGCATTGAGGCACTTCAGCATTTAAGGGGTATTTGTCCGGAGGCTAAGATAATTGTTATGACTGCTTTCAGTACGACGCAGACAACAATTGAGGCGATGAAGTTTGGAGCCTTTGATTATATTATGAAGCCTTTTGATGTGCCTAAGATTTTAAGCTTAGTGGATGCAGCCCTTGAGCTGATTTACGAAACATCAAAAAAGAAAAAGGGTGAGGGGGCTGAGGCAAATAGTGTAGAGGTAGATATAAAAGCAGGGATCATAGGTAATTCCGCAGCTATGCAAAATGTCTATAAGCGAATTGGTCAAGTTGCCTCAAGTGATGTGACTGTTTTAATCACCGGGGAAAGTGGAACTGGTAAGGAGCTTATAGCTCGATCAGTCCATCAAAATAGCCTTAGGGGACAAAAGCCTTTTATCGCAGTCAATTGCTCAGCAATTCCAGAGAATCTAATAGAAAGTGAATTATTTGGGCATGAAAAAGGTTCATTCACCGGGGCGAATCACCAACGCATTGGCTACTTCGAGCAATGCGATAATGGAACCATTTTCTTAGATGAAATAGGCGACATGCCGATTTCTGCCCAAACTAAAATTCTTCGAGCCTTGCAAGAAGGAGAAATTATGAGAGTCGGAGGTAACGAGACAATTAAGGTTAATGTTCGAATTTTAGCGGCTACCAATAAATCAATTGAATCAATGGTCGAGCAAGGAACTTTCCGAGAAGATTTGTACTATCGGCTGAATATAGTTCGCATTGAATTGCCGCCATTGAGAGAACGAAAAGAAGACATTTCCTTATTGGTGGGATTTATGCTCAAGAAATTGCACAACGATAATAATTCAGTGGCTGATTCTATCGCTCCCGAGGCACTTGAATTGTTGATGGATTATGAGTGGCCTGGAAATGTCCGAGAGTTGGAGAATGTCGTTCATTGCAGTGCGGTGCTTGCCCAAGGGGATTCAATTTTGCTAAAGGATCTTCCGGAGAATATTATTGGTGCCGTTGAGGTGCCCGTTAATTCAGATGATTCAGATGATGCGATATATGAAAAAATCTATGAGGAATTAAGAGGCGGTAAAACCGCCATATTAAAATCACTCGAAGCTAAAATGATTCAAATCGCTATGCAGAAGTTGGGTGGTGTTAGCTCAAAGGTGGCTAAGGAATTGGGCTTAAGTCCAGCCGCTTTGAAAAAAAGATTAGCTGAATATAATATAAGCTAATTTTAGCTTACTTTATTTTCGCTAGGGTTTTTAAAGGGAGAAGCTGTTGAATAGAAATATCTGTTCAATTATTTCCTCAGATTTTTTACCTGTAGCTTTGATTTTTATTACTGAATTGAAAGGTCGCTTTGCTGAAATCGGCGTAATTGTTAGTTTATATTGGTTGAGCTCAATCGGGTCCTGGGCCATTTTAATTGCATACGTATTTTGATCATAATCGATAGAATCTATTCTTGAGACAAATCGCTGATCCAAAGTAACCATGGAAGTGGCCGGTTCATTTTTATTTTGATCATACCAAGTGATAAGGTTTGGGGCGCAGCTGATTGCTTTGGGAATTTCTACAATGAAATTTAGCTGCGCAATTTTATTTTGATAATTGTCTATATAAACCGCCACTTTGTTATTATAAATACCCTGTTTTTTTTCTGCATGAAATAACAGTTCTATCTGGAGTGAGTCTTTGGGGGGGATTATTCTACCCTTGATAAGGGCTTGAATAGCATTTGATTCAGTTTCTATCCTATTAATTCGTATGGGGATATCACCCTCATTGCGGGCGGTAAAAGTCGCCTTAACTTGGGTTTCGTTGGGTGCTAGTAATTTATAAATTTCAGTTTGGCCCCAAGTAATAATTTGAGATTGTGTTGATCCAAAGCTCAATCCCTTTAGGAGTATTAGTATTAATACTATTTGAAAAACTTTTTTATAATGCATGCTATAGATACGCTAAAGATAAAAACTATGCCTAAGCAACTAAATGAATTCACTGCCGAGGTAAAAGAAGTACTTAGAGCAAAAGGTTTTAGCCATGGGTTGGTGACATTATTTTGCAAACACACGAGTTGCAGCCTAGTAATTATGGAGAATGCTGATCCAACCGCACAAAGAGATTTGGAAGGTTATATGGAGCGTTTAGTCCCAGAAGGAGACCCCAATTTCACACACAATTACGAGGGCAGTGATGACATGCCAAGTCACATAAAGATGGCGCTGACTAGAACTAGCGAATCAATCCCCTTTGTTGATGGATCCTTATGCCTTGGAACCTGGCAGGGGATATTTCTCTGGGAACACCGCGCTAATCCGCATCTTCGCCAGATCGTTGTTTGTGTCGACGGCCATAGGAATTAATTTACAGACATGATTATTCGATCTAAATGATTATCTAAAGCAATTTGATCTTTTTTATAAGCCATCAGAGCTTCAAGAGTTTTTACTTTTTCTTCTAGGGCGTCTTTTTTATTCCCAATAACGCTTCCAACAGACGATTCATTGTTCTGATAATCAGAAACACATTTTAGGTCATTCTCTACAAGAATGTCCCGAAATTTTATATGCGCATTCAGCGTTTTCTTCTGATTAATGAGCGAATTTTCTAAGGATTTGATTTTGGTAATTAATTCAATTTGTGCCCGCCTATATTTATTAAGATTTTTACTCATCTTTAATTCAGCGACCTGGGATTTATAGTTTTTCAAATCGCGCCCCATAATTGGGATATTATACTCAAGTCCGACATGGTATTCATTTACGTTTTTTGCAAAAGTATTCTTCTTCGTTGAGCCAGTGTCTTCAAGGTGTGACGCGCTGAAGGTAAGATCAAGTGAGGGGCGCGATTGATCTTTTAAAAATGCAATTTCAATGTCAATTAGTTGGCGAGCGATATCAATTTTCTTTAGAGATCTGCTATTCCACCTAACAAAGTTCTCTAAATCAAGAAGGGGGGTTAGGTCCGTATTTGCATCAAAAACCATATTTGCATCCAAAAATTCTGGATATTCTAGGCTTAGGGAAATTTTATTCTGTAAGCCTTCCTTAAGTTTGAAAGTTTTTGCCCGCTCCGTATCTGCTTTAAGGATCGCTAATGTTGTATGTTGCTGCTCACTTTCATCCCTTAGCTCAAGTGCTGAGAGTTCATTTATATAAGCATCGTAGAGCTGGTATATTTGCTGGTATAGAGCTAAGTCGTAGAATTCAGATAGCAGTTTAGCGATAAAAGATTCTTGTTCTTCTTCATAGGTGTTCCTTTTATTCTTTAGTTGTAAGATATCCACCTGATAGGACTTAAAATCATTCGCTCCATTAGTCTTCTTCATCAAGGGTATTTTCCATTTTACACTAAAGTAGTTTTTGTGTGAGTAGTCCTTATACATTCGTTCATAGGAGCTCAACTTATAGCGCGTATGTCGCTCCCATGGATCAGTCTTATTTATTGAAAAGCTTAGCTTGCTTGGATTACTTAAAAAGCGCTTAGAGCCCACCAAATAGATTTTGTTTTTTTGCGCTGAGCGACTCTTTGTGTATTCATTTTCTTGCGAATCACTGTCCGTATCAATCTGAATAAGTTCAAGAGAAGATTTAAGGTCTAGCTTGAAGCCGGTATATTTTTTTTTCGAGTGAACCGCTTCGACTTCCTTGATTTCAATATCAATTTTTCCTGTTTCAAAATCCCAACTATCTTCCAAGGTATTTTTCAGTCTGAAAATAAAGTCCTCTTCCGTAATCGAATGAGTGCTCCCCAGTAAGGTATTTATTAAAGTGAGAAATATTAAAAGAAACCGGGATAGATTCATAATTTTAGTGTGGTTCAAGGTTGTTAAACGTGATTAAAGAGTAGTGATGATTTAAAACAGGATGCAGCAGCTATATCAAATATTGGTGATTACGAATCGAGAGCGATTAGTGTATGGGATAATTGTATGCGATAATTGATTGCAATTAGTGTTATCGAAGATGGAACCAGCAATAATTATTAGCATAAATTATTACTTGAATTAGAATATCTAATCATAGGAAGGTCAACGAAATTAGTTTACTGGATCAGATTCTTTTACTTGAAAATTTGACCCATAAGAGGTCAAAAGCTCACGATTTAGACTTATTGAGCTAACTCAATTATTTCCAAGGTGTTAGGCGCATCCTTAATGATTTGATTAGGATTTGGGCCAACTCCTATGTAGCGTAGGTTGGGATGTAGCGTCTTATTTTTATCCCCAAAATTAGCAACGTCGGTTAATGATTTTAACATCCAAGCTATATAAATTTTCGCATTATGAGGTAAATCCTCAAACTTCCTCACCTCTGATATATCTTCTTTCCAGCCAGGGATCTTTTTAAAAACAGGCTTTAAGGTCTTTCTCAAATGATCATTTCTTGGAACATGGTGATAAAGTTTCCCATCTGCATCTTGGTAGGCTGTGCATATTTGAAGATCGCCGTGCCAATCGCCGCTGTAAGAAAGCGCATCCAATTTATTCAAAGCAAGATCATCATAGCCGCCATAGCGAAGCGCATCACCTTTCTCAACAGCATCATACCAGCCAACCATTCTTTGACGACCCGTGGTTGCCCCAAATTCTAGTTTCTTAAGCTTATCGCTAAGAGGGTGACCTTCCGCTATTTCAGTTATAAAAACATGCGTACCAACCTTAGTGTCATAAGCTTTACAGCAACCCACATTATGAATGGGCTGAGCCGGAATACCCGCTGATTGGAAAAATTCTGGAGTGAAAGTATGCGAAGCAGTGACATTAGGGGAAAACCCATGACGCTTATCAAGCCAGTAAGCTTGGCCAAATTCGCCAATGATATATTGACCTTGGTCTTTAGCTTTTAGAATAAGCTCTCGAACGTCAGTGATATTGTCCCTAAGGGTTTGCCCAGCATCCCAATAAGTTTGAGCCAGTTTTTCTGAATCAAGCTGGAAGGGAA
>CAJWRZ010000057.1 GCA_913045955.1 uncultured Puniceicoccaceae bacterium | reverse complement strand
GTTGCGATGATCGCGATAACAATTAGAATCTCAACTAAGGTAAAACCTTTAGATTTTGAGCGGAGTACTTCGGGTAGACGTTTTTGCGAATTCATAAGACTAACTTTTGATAAAAATCGATTAACTTGCAAGCGTTCAATTCTCTTGAGTCATTGCTTATTCGGAGAATTCAGCCCTTCTTAAGCGCCCGCAATTAACTCTATTTTATGAACGGGATTTGTGCCGGATTCTAAGATTGAGAGCCTAAGGTGGAGCGCACTTGGAGGGATCAAGCTTGGAACATTATGTGGCCACTCAATAAGAAGGCAATAAGGCGAAGTGAGGAAATCATCAAGCATCAGACTTTCTGCAGAGCTTTCAGGACTTAAACGATAAGCGTCTAAATGGACTAATTGCGCCGAGCCATTATAAATAGAAAATAAGTTAAAGGTTGGGCTAGTTATGGTTTTTGTGATCCCCAAGCCACGAGCAAATCCTTTAGTGAAAGTTGTTTTACCGACACCTAAGTCTCCATTTAGGGTGATCGTTGTATCCTTGCCCATCCCTATTCCCATTCCCATGGTTTTGAATTGAGCTAGGGCATAAGCGACTGATTCGGTCTCCTCAGGACTATGGGTGATAATCCCTGACTTTAAAGCTTCGATGATGTTTTCCATGGCTTAAGTTTTAAAATGATCAAACCCCAAAATCCAATCAATTGGCTTTTGGGTAGACTGATCGATAATCAGGTCGGCGCCTTGGCTTGGAACAATCGTACCAATTTGAGTGAGTTTGACATTCGGGAATCGGGAACTCCACTGCGTCTCAAATTTTGGGTGGTCAGCATTGGAATTTAGGGTGAATAATAATTCATAATCTTCGCCATCGCAGAATGCTTTCTTCAGGGCTATTTGCTTGTTTTGATTAGACAAATGCCAAGCCGCATCGGAAATAGGGATATTATCAAGGTTGATTGAGGCTGAGGTGTTATCCGAGAGTAAAAAAGGCAGTTCTTTGGCAATGCCATCAGTGATATCGACCATCGAGCTAGCCAGTGATTCAGAAGACAGCCATTGGCCAGCCGATAAATGCGGCTTAAAACAATAGTGTTTTTCTAGGATGGATCCGCCCAGTGTTCCAGTCACATAAATACGGTCTTTGGCAATTGCACGATTACGAAGTATCGGCCGCGGTGAAGAGCCTATTATATTCATGACCGCATGGAATTGAGGACCTTCTAAACGGCACAAATCACCGCCGACAATCTTGAGTCCATATTGATCTGAAGTTTCTTTAATACCGGCAAAAAAATCAGAGAGCCATTTTATGGAAAGCTTCGAGCTTGATATGATGGAAATTGTGGCGTGTTTGGGTTGTCCTCCCATTGCGGCGATGTCACTTAGGTTGCGTAAGGTCAGTTTGTTGCCAGCTTTTTGAGCAGAAATGGAGCTATCGAAATGCGTGCCATAAACCAGTGCATCCGTCGAGACCAAGTATTCCTGCTTAGGTACAGGAGTAAAAACAGCGCAGTCATCCCCAATTCCCATCGGGCTCAGGCCGGTTGTAGTACCCAGCCAAGCCTTGATTTTGTTAATTATTTCCGACTCGGTGTAGCAACTCAAGTCATCTGAAGGATGATCAAACACGTTACTTAAGTTTGAGTGTTATAGGACAGTGATCAGATCCCAGTGCAGTATAAAGTATGTCAGCTGAGTCAATTTTTTCGGTCAAAGAAGCTGAGGTGCAAAAATAATCGATCCGCCAGCCAATATTTCGTGCTCGTGCATTTGCCCGGTAAGACCACCAAGTGTAGGCGTCGTCTTTATTTGGATTTAAATGGCGGTAGGTGTCGATGAATCCGGCATCTAAGATTGCTTGAAATCGCTCACGCTCTTCATGAGTAAAACCAGCATTTCTTTTATTTGTTTTAGGGTTTGCTAAATCAATTTCCCTATGGGCTACGTTTAAGTCTCCGCAAAAAATTACGGGTTTAGTCTTTTCTAAATTAACTACAAAATTAAGGAAATCCACATCCCACTCTTGGGTTCGGTAGTCGAGGCGCTTGGGGCGGCCCGTATCATCATGATTTTGGGCATTAGGGGTGTAGACCGTGACTAAATAGTAATCCGGGAATTCTGCTGTGATCACTCGACCTTCATGGTCATGCTTTTCTATGCCAATCCCTTTGATCACAGACATTGGTTTTATTTTAGAGAGGATCGCGGTACTAGAGTATCCTTTTTTCTCGGCACAATTCCATTGCACGTAGGGGTAGGCATCAAAACTAAAGCCACTGGTTAGATCGTCGGATATTTTAGTTTCTTGAAGGCATATGACATCCGGTGATTGTGTTTCTAGGAATGCTTCAAAGCCTTTTTTAATAACAGCGCGCAGACCATTTACATTCCATGATATTATTGATTTAGGGCTTTTCATCTGAGTTTATGCGGGATTGGTTGGATAGATTTTTGAGTAGAAACCTCCGCCAAGTAAGGTCTCATTATCGTAGAGTGCCATTACCTGTCCTTCAGCTAAAGCCCTTTGCGGAACTTTAAAGCGGACATCAGCTTTGAGAGATTCTTTAGGTGTGAATTCAATGGCTTGGGATGGATCTCGGTAGCGCGCTTTAGCAAATAGTGCGCATGGATTTTCAACTACTTTATTTATGTAACTAATCGAATCAATCTCCGTATCACAAGCATAGAGTCTCGGGGAATCTTCTCGGTCAAAAGCAACGTGCAGGGCATTTTTTTTAAAGTCTAGATGCGTCACAACATAGGCTTCATTGTCGGTATTTGAAGGAACACCTACGCCTCTTCGCTGACCAATCGTATAACGATGTAATCCTTGGTGCGTTCCGAGTGTCTCGTTTTTGTGGTTAATGATTGGTCCGGGGTTTTCATCGATATAATGTTCCAAGAATCGATTGATATTCATATTGCCCAAAAAGCAAATACCCTGACTGTCTTTTTTTTCGGCGTTGGGTAACTTATTCTCTTGGGCAATTTTCCGGACCTCGGGCTTCTCTAATTCACCAACTGGAAAGAGGGCTTTAGCCAGTTGTGCTTGCGAGAGTAAAGCTAAGAAGTATGACTGGTCTTTGTTGGGATCTTTTCCTTTGAGTAAGTCATAACTCCCGTCTTTATTTTTTAATTTTCTGACATAATGACCCGTGGCAATTGCATCGAAGCCCTGCTTGAGCGCGTAATCTTGGAAGATCCCAAATTTCATTTCCCGGTTGCACATGATGTCAGGGTTCGGAGTCAGACCTTTACGGTACCCTTCAATTAAGTAACTGACCACTTTATCCCTATATTCGTTGACTAGGTTGACGATTTCATAATCGAGATTTAGGTGCTGAGCCACGGCTCTAGAATCTTCTATATCTTGTTGCGCTGGACAGTCCGCTAAAGGCATCTCTTCATTCAACCAAGTTCGGATATAGGCAGTCGAAACATCGTGACCGGCTTCTTTTAAAAGCAAAGCAGCGACGGAGCTGTCAACCCCACCAGATAATGCAACGAGTATTTTGGACATGGGCTTATCAAAATAAAGGAAATGGAATAGGTCAACTATTCCAAGAAGGTCTAACCGCGAGCAGTAAGCACAAAGGACCTAGATTGATGGCATTGTCTTGATCTATTGGAATCTCCTCGTCAATTCCGTCAAAGTCGAAAGTGTCGATAGAGGCAATGACCTTCCAGTCATTGTGCAGCGGGTTACCCATAGGAATTTGGGTATATTCTTGGTGCGGATTAAGCATCAGTAGGATTTGTTTATGTCCGTGGCTTAAATCAGCATTAAACAGTATCGCAGCACTTGAATGCTCGGTGTGATTGGATCGGAAGAATCTTATGAAATTTGGGCTTGGGAGTTTGTCCAGTCTTAAGCATTCACCCCAGCCTGATTGGCGGAATAGTATCCAGTTTTTAAAATAATTATGTGTGTTACGGTGCTCACTAATTGCTTCATAGTTGAGGCCATTTAAGTCACCTCTTTGGTAAGTATTCCGGACACCTTTCTTGGACTTTAAAAAATCAACTCCACTGGCAAGCATCGGTGTTCCCAATGAACAGTACATGAGTGCCGCGGCTAGGTGTGTACGAAGAATGTCCTTCTGCGTAGGGTTATTGCCTCGGTGCCGAGCGTTCTCAGTTATTTTATCAATCCAGCATCGGTCATCGTGTGATTCGATATAATTGATACTTTGAGAAGGCCACCCAGAAAGGTGTTGAGTGGCTCCTTTAGTGAAGTAAGCGAGTGCATCAATGGAGGCGTTACCCAAAACATAGCGATGCGCAAACTCCCTAAATTCATCATTCCAGAACATAAATCCTGCAAGTCTGAGGTCCCGCTTTATTTCTCCACGAAAACTCCATGGCTCAGCAATTAAAATAATCGAGGGCTTGATCGCCTTTAGGGCAAGCTCCACTTCTTTTAATACTTCAATTCCGACCAGTTCCGCTAAATCAAACCGAAAGCCATCAACATCATAAGTGCGGACAAGATGCGACAGGCTGTCGATGATCAGCCTTTGGCTCATCGCGGATTCACAGCGGATTGTATTCCCACAACCACTCCAATTTTCAAAGTTACCTTCATCGGTTAAATAGAAATAATAAGCTTTATCGATTCGTGCTAGGTGGGAAGGTTCGCCTACGTGATTATAGACAACATCCAAGAGCACGGATTTTTGCTTATCATGGAAATCTGAAACCATTTTTTTAAAGGCTTCATTCTGATCATTCTTGCCTTCCTCGGAGGCGTACCATGAAGAAGGGGAGAAATAATTATTGGTCATATAACCCCAATGATAGGCTTCTTTTTCGGTACCATCAAATTGTTGTATAGGAAGCAATTCTACCGTGTTTATGCCAAGGGTCAGCAAGTAACTATCTTCGGAATTCAAGTAGTTTGAGAGTGCGCGGAAACTACTTTTGGGGCTGTCGGGCAAATACCGAGTCATATCACCTACATGGCATTCCAAAATGGATAGATCTTGCCAATTCGGCGGATGAAATGGGTTTTCTATCCTCGGGGATTCATGGTGGTTGACGACGATACCAGGACCTTCGGGTCCGAGGGTCGCCTGGGCGTACGGGTCTAAAATTGGGACGGTGCCGTCAAAGAAAGTTGTCTGATCGTCATTGATCCCCTCTATAAAGTAGTTGTAGTAAAAGCCGCTTAAGTTGTCTTGGATATTAATTTCCCATGTAATTTGGTCGTAATTCAAGTGGAGTTCGTGACGGACAGTGTCTTGGTCTAATAAAAGTTGGGTTTCTATAAATACTTTAGTCGCGCGTGGTGCAAATATTCGGAAGGTGGTCGAGAAGTCATTCTCAATAATGGCTCCAAGAGGCGCATCACTTTTTAAATCATAAAAGCCTAAGCCCGGGACGATAGGCATGAAATTACCATCGTCTATTGAAATAGAAGCAGGACGATCAAGTCCTCGCTGATTTTCTAAATTAAATAAGAATGCCTGCTGTCCATTTGAGTTTGGGTTAAGCGTATAATTCAAATTACCCACCGCATCTTTTTTTAAATTAGGGGCGCATGAAAGCGGCTTAATCCAATGACCTGAGCGCGTTCGGAATTTAAAATCTATCGGAGAATTTTCTAAGTTTAAATCACCGATAGGGACTTCACAAAAAAATAAGGCTTCTAAGCTGTGAGGTGCGGAAGAACTCAGTTCGAAATTTAAACGATCCGCGCAATCGCCCCAATTATTGAAAGCTCCGACAACGGCTACAGGGTCATCATGGAAATTAACATGGGGATGCCTTCTGGGGTCTATCTTAAAAAGTATATGTCCTTCTCTGCGCTCATATGCAGTGAAGTAGCCCAGGTCAGAGGAGGGCATTCGGCGGAGTCGCAGAATGTGCATAGCTGGGTCATTCAGTTTGAATGGAGGCAGTGCTTCAAAGTTCCAGTTATCCTCTAATAAAATGCAGGCACAGCCAGGAGCTGTCCAATAGGCGGCTTCTATTTTAAATTGATGGTCACTCATTATTTACCCTTATAACAACGACGTATTACTAGTGGGTGAGATCAGAGGCTATTGATGTCCTCTTGATCTCACGAAGTAAAACGTATGCATTACTTACACTAAGAGGGTTCTCTATGAGTTTGTCGAGCGAATGTACTTTAATAGAGCCTGTATTTCAAAGCTCAGAGATAAATTAGGATTAGTGCTCTAATTCAAATTGCTTGTCCGCGATGCGGGTCATTTGAATCCAGTCCTGCCATGACTTATTGAAGTTAACTCTCAGCGCTTTAACTTCCTTTTTTATGTTCATTTTCTGCGCACCGCTGACCCCTTTCAATTCGCGTAATTTCTTACTTAAATTAGAGGATACTTCATCGAATTGTGTAGCTAAAGTTTCAACTTTATGAGTCCATTCTGTGGCTATTTCTTCCACTTCATGACTTAAGCGGTCGATGATTAGAAGTCGATCTTTCTGGACCAATGATTTGAGTAGGATAATTGAATTCACCGTACGCAGCTTATCGGTCAGGCCTAGTTTAGAGGCTATCCAAATCGTCCATTTTGTAGGGTCAAAGTGATACCAACGGATGCCATTTCGGTAATCGGCAGCAAAGGCGTGGTGGTAGTTGTGATAACCTTCACCAAAGGTGAAAAGCGCCATTGCGGCATTGTCTACTGCTGAAAGTTCGCGAGCATAGGTTTTTGCGCCGATTGTGTGACATAGGGAATTGATGAACCATGTGCAGTGTTGAACCATCGCCATTCTAAGAAGGAATCCGTAATAGAAAGCGGCTAGTGGCTCCATGAAAAGGCACCCAAACCAAACGACTAGAGCATTAGCGGCAATGACTAGAGGAATGTAGTACTTGTCTTGGAACATGACTCTTGGGTTCTTCATCAAGTCAGGGACTAGTTTTGCATCAAATTCTCTCACATAATCGAAGAGCCAGAGTATGTGCGCATACCAAAAGCCCTTATTGATTGAATAGGGATCTTCTTCAGTATCTACGTGATTGTGGTGTAAACGGTGATCGAAAGACCATTTTAAGGCAGACATCTCAAAAGCCATTAAGGATCCGATCAAGACCAACCACTCAAAAACAGGTTTTGCGGTATAGGCTTTATGAGAGTAAAGGCGATGGTAGCCAACAGTTATAGACATGCCGCCGATCACATAGGTGACAAAAAAGAATATGAAAGCACTCCAGGAAAATACGGGTATGGCAAATGGAAGCAGCGCTAATAAGCCAATGTGATACAGTAACACAAAGATGAAGATTTCCCAGTTTTTGATTTTCATATATTAACTAATTGGACGATTGAGTTTCGTAGTGCTCGAGTATGGGTGCGAATTTTTATTTTTTCATTGAATCACAAATGTTGTAAAATGCAAGAAATCAGAGAAAATTAGCTTTTTAGCCCTCAATTGGGTCTTCTGTTAGCTTTTTCAGCTTTAACTCTTGCATTCACTTGTGTACCGCATAAATAGGTTTTCTTCAGTTTAAATTACAAAATTATTTAAAAATATTATGGCTACAAAAATTGGTATTAATGGATTCGGCCGAATCGGTCGTTTGGTATTTCGTTCACTCGTCGAGAAAGGACTTCTTGGCACCGAGGTTGAGGTTGTTGCAATCAACGACCTTGTTCCTGCAGAAAATTTGGCTTATCTTCTAAAGTATGACACCACTCAAGGGCGTTTCGACGGTACCGTTGAAGC
>CAJWRZ010000056.1 GCA_913045955.1 uncultured Puniceicoccaceae bacterium | reverse complement strand
AGCTCCATTAATGAAGCTTCTTTATAAATTACTTTAGGATAGGTCTTTAAATCCCAGACTAAGCCTAATTTCTCGAGCCCCCTCAGGAGCAAATAGCTCAAATCAAACTCCCACCAATACATCCCCTGACGCGCAGAAAGTGGATAGCGGTGATGGTTATTGTGCCAACCTTCACCAAAAGTAAGGAGTGCAATCCAGAAGTTGTTACGACTCTCGTCAGAGTTTTTAAATCGCTTATTCCCAATTATATGGGTCACTGAATTGACGCAGAAAGTTACATGGTAAACTAAGGCCGTACTCAAAAAGAAGCCCCACATGACGAGTTGCCAGCCACTGGTTCCTAGTCCTGGGTAATAAAAATTAAGCTGTTGACCAATATAATATAAGGCCAATCCAAGCGAGATAGCGGGCAAGGCATGTAAGCGGTCGATAAAGCGCAATTCCGGGAATTTATATAAGTCCTGAACTCTTTCGGTCTTTGTGCCACCATATGTACGACACAAAACCCAACCTACATGGGCCCAGAATATATCTTTAGCTATCGGAGAATGGACATCTTCTTCAGTATCTGAATGTTGGTGGTGATGACGATGGTGTGCAGCCCACCACATTGGTCCCATTTGTGCGGCTGAAGTACCCACCCAGGCCATTATAAATTGAAAAAATCGGCTGGTTTTAAACGAGCGATGGGAGAAATAGCGGTGAAAACCTGCAGTTAAAGCAAATACTCGAACAAAATAGGTTATTAAAAGAGCCACGACTGCGACCCAACTGAATCCGGTAAAGAAAATGCCGATACAGGCTAAATGCATGAACACTAACGGTGATGTTATCAGCAGTAAGCGATTATCTTCCTCTTCTAAGGTATGTTTTAAAATATGTTTCAACCATTTCACATATGTTATAGAATCTAGACATTTAAAAAAATCAAAGTCTAAATAGATTTTTATAGGGTAAGTTTTTAAATATTCAGTCGATACGTATAAATGCCTAAAGTATACAATTTCTCTAGAAAACAGATTATTAAAACAGATTTAAGCACGGCTTGGGACTTTATCAGTTCACCGGCAAACTTAAATAAAATCACTCCGCCGGATATGACCTTCAATATTTTGTCTGAAGTTCCTGATGTCATGCATGAAGGGCTTCTGATTCAATACAAAATTGGGATCCCCTTAATTGGAGAACAAAATTGGGTTAGTGAAATAAAACACATCAAGGAAAAACATTCATTCGTTGATGATCAGCGAGTTGGGCCCTACAGTATCTGGTACCATTACCACGAAATCACCGAACATGCTGAGGGAATCCAATTTTTTGATAATATAACCTACTCAATACCCTACGGTATATTCGGTGAAATCGCCCATGGTATTTACGTTAAAAGGCAGTTGAAGAAAATTTTTGATTTTAGAGCGAAAACCACCCCTGGAATCTTCAAATAGAGAGTAAATTCCTGCTTTATTCGAAGTGCGTTTCTTTTAATTGACAGGCAATTAACAAAAGTTTCTACTCAAAACTTCACCTAAGAGCTCTAAGGGCTTCCTTTGATTTAAAATCAAAAATTAACCCCTTAATTCTAAAGAAGCTCACTTAGGTTAAATCTTTTTTTGCATTCGATATGAGTGAACCCTTAGAAGAGGAAGTTACTTCCCAAAACGACGATGTCCCTGTTTCAGGTATTCTAGAAATACTTCCGAACAATACAGGGCAATTACTCGATCCTAAACGAAATGGTAAGACCCAACCAAACGATCCTTTCGTACCAAGGGAGTTAATAAAGCGTTTTAAAATAAAAAGCGGCAGTTTTATAGAAGCTAAAGCTCAAAAAAATGAACGTTTCCCGAACCCTAAAGTACGCTTTATTGAAACAATTGATGGTTCAGGCTTAGATGCGCGTAAGGGAATCCATACCTTTCAGCAACTTACAACAATTGCGCCAGAGGATCAGCTTAAATTAGAATCCAAAGATGGACGTATAACCACACGGATCATTGATTTATTTTCTCCAATTGGTAAAGGC
The DNA here is from genome assembly GCA_913045955.1 of uncultured Puniceicoccaceae bacterium. Lineage (GTDB taxonomy): Bacteria > Verrucomicrobiota > Verrucomicrobiia > Opitutales > Coraliomargaritaceae. The sequence continues at coordinate 6,063 of CAJWRZ010000056.1, read as the reverse complement.
ACTCGTGGTCTAGTTGTCGCCCCACCTCGCACCGGGAAAACAACCCTTTTGCATGATATTGCTCATGGAATTGCAGAAAATCATCCAGAATGCCATCTTGTCGTCTTACTGATTGATGAAAGACCTGAGGAAGTCACTGATTTTAAGCGTAGTATCGATGCAGAAATATACGCCTCATCAAATGACGAAGAACTTAAAAACCATCTGAGAATTGCGGAGATCGCCATCGAACGCTGTAAGCGACTAGTCGAAGCAGGTAAAGATGTAGTCTTACTCCTAGACTCAATCACTCGACTCTCACGTGCCTTTAATTCAGCTTCAGGAAAAGGCGGTAGAACCATGACCGGAGGTCTAGACTCAAGGGCTTTAGAAAAACCAAGGCAGCTCTTCTCCTCTGCTCGAAATTGCGAAGACGGCGCTAGCCTCACAATCATTGCTACAGCGCTTGTTGAAACGGGAAGTAAGATGGATGATTTAATCTTTCAAGAATTCAAAGGCACTGGAAATATGGAAATCGTCTTAGATCGGAAGGCTGCCGAACTAAGACTCTGGCCGGCCCTCAACCTAAAGGCCTCAGGTACTCGAAAAGAAGAGTTATTACTTTCAGGAAAAGAACTTGAAGGTGCTCAATTCCTCAGAAGAGCACTCTCGGGGCAAAAAATTGAAGATGCTACCGAAGCAATGATTGAACGAATCAGTAAAACGAAAAACAACAAAGAGTTTATCTCTCTGCTTAATCGCTAGCTTAGGTTATTAAAAATAAGATCGCTTTTAAAATAATAAAGCACGATCAACTTCCGTTATACCTACGGATCCAATCCCCGCTCCACTGAGCGTAATCATCAGCCTCAATATGGCTCCTAGCCTGCTCCATAAGATCGAGGAAGAAATGAAGATTATGGATTGAAAGTAAGGTGGAAGCGAGCAACTCATTTGCCATAATTAAATGCCTCAAATAAGCTCTCGAGAAGTTTTTGCAGGTATAATTATCAGCCTCCATTATTGGCCTTGGGTCCTCTTTAAATCGCTCATTCCTTAAATTAATTAAGCCATTAGGCGTGAATACATTGGCGTGTCTTGCAAGACGCGTAGGCATCACACAATCAAACATGTCAGCCCCCTGCTCTATCATCTTAAGGAGTTGTACGGGAGTACCAACGCCCATGACATATCTTGGTTTATTTTCGGGCATATGCGGGATGCAATAAGAAACTTGCTTAAGCATTTCTTCTTCTGGCTCACCGACACTAACCCCGCCAATGGCAAAACCAGAAAACGGCATCTCAGCTAAGGCTTGAGCACAACTGACTCTTAAATCTTGGTAAGTAGAGCCTTGGATAATGCCAAAGACATGGTGCCCTTTTTCAATAAATCCATCGTCTTGGGCAAAGTTTAAAAAGGCTTTTGCCCACCGGATAGTTCTTTGAACTGCAAGTTCGCAAGCCTTTCGCTCACAAGGAAATGGTGGACACTCATCAAGAACCATAGCGATGTCAGTGCCTAATTCTGCTTGAATTTGGTAGCAAGATTGAGGGCTTAGAAAAAGCTTTTGACCATCTAAATGTGATTTAAAGTGAATGCCTTCTTCAGTGATCTTACGAAGTTCTGATAAGCTGAAGACTTGGAAGCCGCCACTATCGGTTAAGATAGGCTTGTCCCAGTTCATAAACTTATGCAAACCACCCATATTCTGGACTAATTTCGAGCCAGGTCTTAAGTTTAAATGATAGGTATTACCTAAGATAATTTGCGAGCCCAACTCATCTAACTGCCGAGGAGTCACTGCCTTGACCGTAGCTTGCGTGCCGACCGGCATAAATATAGGGGTTTGAATCTCCCCGTGGAGTGTCTTAAGAATTCCTAGGCGGGCTTGATTAGATTTTTTAATTAAAGAAAACACGGTAGTAGAAGGTTTGAAGCAATTCCTAGCTATTTCAAACTAAGAAATAAAAAAGGCTTCACCCTTGCAAGATCTTTGGCATAAGATCTTATTAATCAATTATGAGTCTAAATTCACCGACTGAAAGAATCTTCGATCAAACTACTGAACTTAAAGTAGCAATTATAGCCGCTCGCTATAACACAGAGATTGTTGATTCTCTACTGGATAATACTGTACAGGCACTTAAAAGCGCTGGCCTTGAAAATATTAAAATAGAGCGCGTGCCCGGCTCTGCTGAGTTGCCTATGGCTGCCGCTTTAATCCAAAAGAATTGCTCCCCCGATGCGGTTATTGTACTTGGAGTGGTTATTGCCGGGGATACCGAACATCACAATGTAATTGCCAGCACCACTGCGAATGCACTCACACAGGTTAGCATAAATAGTGACACACCGATTATTAACGGTATATTGGTCACTAATACAAAACAAGAAGCTCAAGATCGAAGCAGCAAGGTCATTAATCGGGGTGAAGAATTTGCTCATGCCGCTATTGAAATGGCCCAACTAAAACAAAAATGGACTCAGAAAAAAGCATAAAAAAAATCTCCCCAAGAAGAGCCAATCGAATGGCTGCTGTTCAATTTCTGTATCAATGGGAAATTAACAAACCCGAAAACCTATTGGAATCTTTGAGGACTTTTATGGAGGGGCAAGAAAAGGATCGAGCCTACTATGAATTTTCAGAATCGCTCATCATCGGAGCGATTGAGCATATTGAAAAATTAGATGAAGAAATCTCTAAATATGCGAAGAATTGGACTTTTGATCGCATTGCGAAAGTAGACTTGTCTATTCTGAGGTTAGCCATCTACGAGCTACTCTACCGCGAAGACATACCTCCTATTGTTACGATTAATGAAGCGATTGATTTAGGTAAGGTATTTTCTAATATAGATTCGAAGCGATTCATTAACGGTATTCTTGACCAACTGAAAAATAAAATTGATCGCCCTTTAAGGAAAGCCAACGACTAGCTTTATATGTTAGGAATTTTCAGAAAATTCTCCGATAATTTAAGTTCTATATTTAAGTCCAAAGAGCTTGATGAAGATACCGTTGAGGCCTTAGAAGCGTTGCTTTATACCGCTGACTTCGGGACTCAAATCGTTCAAGAGATTATCGCTGAAATACGATTAAAGATAAAAAAAAGCACCGCAAAAGAAGCCTTCAGTGCTTCAGATATTGCCTCAGGAATTATCCGAGAAAAGCTAATTGGTTCTGAAAAAAGTCTTCAATTCCCTTTCATAAAGAAACCTAAGGTCATCACACTCCTCGGAGTCAACGGTGCTGGAAAAACTACAACTGCGGCAAAACTTGCTTATAAATTACAAAATTCAGGGGCTTCGGTACTTCTAAGTGCCTGCGATACTTTTAGAGCCGCCGCCAATGAGCAGATAAAGTCATGGGCTGAAACGCTCAAAATCGAGCTAATCTCTAGCCACCATGGAGCGGATTCAGCAGCGGTTGCATTTGATAGTTTAGTAGCCGCCAAGAAGCGCGATCATGATTTACTAATAATCGATACTGCCGGGCGCTTGCATACTAAAACAAATTTAATGCAAGAGCTTGAAAAACTTGATCGTGTTTTAAAAAAGCAAGATCCTGAAATCGATATTGAGAACTGGCTGGTCATTGATGGAAGTATTGGCTCAAATTCAATTGAACAAGCTAAAGCCTTTAACGCCACGATCCCTATCCACGGCTTAATTATAACTAAACTTGACGGAACTAGCCGAGGGGGCTCTATAATAGGCATCTACCAATCCTTAAAAATACCCATTTACTTTATTGGAGTTGGCGAACAGCCTGAAGACCTCTACCCTTTTAACATCAATCAATACACTGAAGCGCTCTTCAAAGATTCTACACCATGACAGATAGTTTATTAGTTCAATTAGAAGAAAGATCTTACCCTATTTATTTTGAATCGATCCAAAGCCTTCTTAAAAAAGAAGTCGATCAGCTAGAGAAAGAAAATAAAACCCGTTTTTTGGTCACCGACGAAAATCTCAAAGCGACCCATTCTGGCTACATAAAAGCTATGGGGTTTGAAGAATCTGAGATTTTTGTTGTGCCTGCGGGCGAACGCTCAAAGTCTATTTCTGTCTACAAGGACTTATTATCGTTCCTTGCTTCTAACGCCGCTAATCGCGATTCAGTTTTGTTTGCTTTCGGAGGCGGAGTTATCGGTGATCTTGCTGGTTTCGCCGCAGCCTCCTATTTAAGAGGTATCCATTTTTATCAAATACCGACAAGCTTACTGGCCATGGTTGATAGTTCCGTAGGCGGCAAAACTGGGATTAACCTACCTGAAGGTAAGAATCTGGTTGGTGCTTTTTGGCAACCTAAAGCCGTCTTTATCGATCAAGCTTTATTGGAGACGCTTCCTGACAATGAATTTGCCTCCGGTTTGGCTGAGGTCATCAAATATGGACTTATTTCAGATAAAGCCCTCTTTGAGCAATTGGCTAAAATAGGAGAAATTAAAAAAGACTCAAAGAACCTTATTGATATCATCCGACGCTGCTGCTCAATCAAAGCTGAGGTAGTTTCAAAAGATGAACAAGAAACAGCCTCTAAAGATGGCCGAGCACTCTTAAATTTAGGGCACACTTTCGGACATGCTATCGAAAATGTTGCCGGCTATGGCTCTTATCTACACGGCGAGGCTATCTCAATTGGATTTTATATAGCGAGCCTTCTATCTGAAAATTTAAATGCTTCATTTTCTAGTAAGGACACCGCTGAAGTAAAAAAACTTCTCGAGCAAAATGGTCTACCAACTTCACTCAAGTCACCCTTGTCAGTAGAATTGTTGAACAAGGCAATCACTAGAGATAAGAAAAATCGGGCGAGCGGAATCCGCTATATCATCATGAAGGCGATTGGCGATGCACGCACGCTTGAAGGTGTCGAACCAAATTTAATCAATGACCTTTGGTTAAAAGTTGGTGCATCAGAAGAGTCCCATTAAAGATAGGCACTTTGTATCTTTCATTCTAGAAAGCTTGCCGTATGAAGAGCAATTTTGCTCAGCCTAATGCCCACTAAAAGGATTAGAACCCTTTTATTTCGAATAATCCGGTGACACTTTCATTCCCGTGAATTCTTTTTATCGCTTCACCTAATAATTTGGACACACTTAGAACCGTAATTGGAATACCTTCCTTCTGTTCTACAGGCGTTGTATTTGTTGTGATCAGTTCATCTAAAACACCTTCAGAAAGCCTCTGATAACCTTTTTCATTTAATACGCCATGACTGACTGCTGCATAAACTTTGCGAGCTCCATGTTTCTTTAACAATGCTGCAGCGGCACAAAGGGTGCCTGCTGTTTCTGTCATATCATCGACAATTAAAATATCACGGCCTTCTGTATCACCCACTAAAGAGGTCGCTTCAACCGTCTCAGCATCTGTTCTACGTTTAGCGATATATCCAATCGGTACTTTCAAAAAATTAGCGTAAGCTGCCGCCATCTTCATCCCACCAACATCCGGAGAAAAGAGCGTTAATTTCTCGCGATCAATTTCCTTTAAGTAATCAAGCATGACGGGCGAGGCATAAAGATGATCGACCGGTATATCAAAGAATCCTTGGATCTGTTGGGCATGCAAATCAACTGTCAAAACTCTAGAGGCACCGGCAGAGACTAGTAGATTTGCCACTAACTTTGAAGTGATTGGAACGCGTGGCTGATCTTTGCGGTCTTGCCTTGCATAGCCATAAAAAGGAATCACCGCGGTGATACGATTGGCAGAAGCTCGCTTAGCGGCATCAATCATAATGAATAACTCCATTAAATTTTGATTCGCTGGATTACAGGTTGATTGAATAATAAAGACGTCAGAGCCACGCACATTCTCTTCAATACGAACAAAACTTTCTCCATCCGGGAAGCTATTAACTGTGGCTTCACCTAAAGGAACGCCCACATAATCACAAATTTCCTTGGCAAGTTTGATGTTTGAGTTTCCGCAAAATATTTTCAATGAGTCAGTCATTTGTTTTATGTCGTTTTATCTTATAAATAGATTATTTAATATCTTTAAAGCGCCTAAAGAGTTCTGGCAATTTTTCATTTAAAGAATTTAAGCGCCAATAAAGAACATTTGAAAT
>CAJWRZ010000055.1 GCA_913045955.1 uncultured Puniceicoccaceae bacterium | reverse complement strand
CATAAGCTGAAGTTTTCATGTTATGCTGTTTAGCTCGTTGTTCGATAATTTTTAATGTGCTTTCGGATACCCAGCAATTTATTTGTTTGTTGTTCATATAACCGCATTAAGTTAAGAGATTTTCTGAATATGTCTATAAAAGGCTTTAAATTAGATGAAATTTACTAGTAATTTTACTTTTTCTAGAGAGTGTTTGAATCTGGAATTATAATATCCAAAACTACGATTTCAACCCGAGGTTCTTGAGCATAGATGCTATGAAGGGCAGTAGCTGCTTCTTTCTGCTGACAACTCCTTTTAAAAGGTAAGTCTTAAAGGCGCTGTGTTTTGGAAATTTTATTTCTTCTTTGAGAACAGAATCCCCAGCGACTATAAGTAGAGAGTCCTGGGAATTTATATCGGTGATCAACAGCATACTGAAGAAATAATTATTCTTTCCCCGGAAGGTCTCTAAGGCTGATTTGAGGTCATCTATTTTCCCTTTTAAATTATTAAAGCCCAACTCTTCAATTTGTGAGACGGAATAAGAGATATCAGACTCATTATAAATTTTGCAATCTGTACCGACAATTGCTTCTGGCGTTTGGCTTTGTATAACTGAACCACTGGAAAAGATGATTTTAGCCAGCTCATTGGATTTGATATCAGCGATGGGCTCGAGCCAATCCAGTAAATCTTTTTCTAGGGGCGTCGTGGTAGGGCTATTTAAGAGAAGCGTATCTGAGATAATACCAGACATCAAAATCCCCGCAATTGACGGACTCAGTGGGAGGTTTTCGGCCCTAAACAAATCTGCGATAATTGAGCAGGTAGAACCCACCGGCCGATTGATGAACAGTATAGGTTCTTCAGTTGGGATATTGCCTAGTTTGTGGTGATCAATGACTTCTAAAATTTGGACTTCACCGGCGCCCTCAACAGCTTGACTGATTTCATTGTGGTCAACTAAAACAATTTTTTTATTACTCGGTCTTAAAATATCACCCTTTGAGAAAACCCCAACTAGATGTTTTTCGCCCTCAACTACCATATATAGTGGGTCGTCTAAGCCACCGATTCTTTTTTTGACAGAAGAGATCCGATCGTCTTTGTGGAAGCAGTGAATCTTATTTTCAATCAAGCCTTCGAGTTGTGTAGCTGTACGTACAATCCACGAGGTTGTCGCTGAATCATACGGACTGATGATAAGGCTCGTACCTCTGGCTTTGGCTTTTGAAATAATAGCTTCATCAATCGATAGGCCTCCAGAAATGATCAATAGCCGAACCCCAAGTTCAATGGAGCGTTCTTGGATATCTTTCCGATCCCCGACCACTACGATAGAGCGGTCAATGGGCATGGTTTGAGTTTTGTGGTGTTCGCCAAAAGATTTAATATCCATAGCGGCAATACGCACGAATAACTCTTCAACAAATTCCTCTTGAACGAGATTTACGGGAATCGCATTCAATGAACGCACAATAGCTTCTAAATTTGTGACGACTCTACGGAGATTTCTAGAGTCCTTTGGGTTCGGGATAAAAAACTCTCCCAATTGGAAAAAAGAAAGTAGGCCTTCAACGCGATCTTGATCATCGACAACCGGTAAAACACGGATGTCGTGTCGGTCAATTTTTTCAAGTGCCTCAAAACAAGTATTTTCTTTCGTAATAGAACGAATTTCTGTACGCATTATATCTCCGATTCGTGGCGTAACATCCCCAATAAATCGGGGCAGGGGGCAATTGAACTGTTCTAAGATCGCATCGATACGAGCATTTGAATTCCCGCATCGGGCCGCTAGATATTCTTTTTTGCCTTGTGCATGTTTATAAGCCTCATAGGCAATTGCAGAGCAAATTGCATCTGCGTCGGGGTTTTTATGACCCAAAATATATACTGAATTATCAGGCATTTTATTTTAATAGATCCTAACAATCACTGTTTATAGATTTGATTAATATACAATAAAAAAAGCTCAATTAGGCGATGCTGATTTGAGCTTTTGGTTTTAATAAACACGTAAATGCTTGAAGGCTAGTTTTGACGACTTTACCTAGCTTTCCAAATTATGTTCCCCTTAAATTCATCAGTAGGGTAGTGGATGCGCCGAACATAAACTCAGTGCAATCGCTTTAGCTTCCGCAATCTTGGCATCATCTTCTGGGGATTCTAAGACTAGATCAATTGCATCAGCGATTTGAAGCATATCGTCAGCGGTGAAGCCTCTGCTGGTGACTGCCGGAGTTCCAATACGAATGCCGCTGGTTTGGAAAGGGCTTCTTGTTTCGCCAGGCACCGTATTTTTATTGGCCGTAATATTGGCTTTATCTAAAGCTATTTGAGCGACTTTACCGGTCAGCTCTGGATATTTCTTTCTCAGGTCGATCATGAATAAATGATTATCAGTTCCGCCACTTACAATATCGTGCCCCTTGGCAATCATTGCTTCAGCAAGTGCCTTTGCGTTGATCGCTACTTGCTTTTGGTAGGCTTTGAAGGCCTCAGTGCCCGCTTCTTTAAAGCAGGTTGCCTTGGCCGCAATCACATGCATTAAAGGTCCGCCTTGAGTCCCAGGGAACACCGCCGTATCAATCTTCTTCGCGTGCTCTGCCTTACATAGAATCAAGCCACCTCGTGGTCCTCTGAGCGTCTTATGAGTGGTGGTTGTTACAAAATCAGCGAACGGAACCGGAGATGGGTGCACGCCCGCCACAACCAAACCTGCAATATGAGCAATGTCCGCAAGAAGGTAAGCCCCTACAGATTGAGCTATTTCGGACATGCGTTTAAAGTCAATAACCCTTGAGTAAGCGGAGGCGCCTACGGTGATCATTTGTGGTTTTTCTGCTAAGGCTGAGGCTTGGATTTTATCATAATCAATCAGTCCACTAGTACCCTCTACGCCATAATGAACGACTTCATGGTAGATACCACTGAAATTCATAGGGTGCCCGTGAGTCAAGTGCCCTCCGTCTGAAAGATTCATCGTAAGAATCTTATCGCCTGGCTTTAAGACGGATAAATAAACCGCGGCATTCGCTTGGCTTCCAGCGTGTGGCTGGACATTTGCGTGGTCAGCGCCGAAGATTTCCTTGGCTCGTTCTATCGCAATTGTTTCAATAACATCCACATAATCACAGCCACCATAGTAACGCTTGTTTGGGTAACCTTCAGCGTACTTGTTGGTCAGAATACTCCCTTGAGCTTCCATCACCGCTGGATAGGTAAAATTTTCTGAGGCAATTAATTCAACATGTGACTGCTGTCTTTGCTTTTCCTGCTCGATGATCTTGGCTATTTCAGGGTCTAGATCAGATAAAGATTTATCCGTAAGAGTTGATTGAGAATTAAGAGTGTCCATAGCTTTCTATAAGGGTGATATTTGCGATGTGATGCTTAAAATGGCCAGTACCAATTGGATTCCTTGGTCTGATTGGATTTTTTGAGATTTTGTTTTTTGTTAAATACTTCCTTAGAATCGATTGAATCTGGCTCAGTTGTCAATCCGTCTGAAGTATTATCTTTAGAAAAATTAGCCGCAGCTTCACTTGAAGTGGATGTTTGGTCGCTCCATATCGGCCACCACCAAGGATTATCGGAAGGTGCATTGCCTCCCAAACCGGGAATCCATTGGTTGAATCCTTTATTATCTTTATCGCTAGTCGAGACCTTAAGAGAGCCTGTTTCCTCAACTAATTTCAGTGAAAAAGTAGGGATAGTATTTAAATTATTTAATTTGCCCTTATCGAGTGGGGCGGTTCGGACTATCCGATTTGGGTATCCATCCAAGGGCCGGGTGGCTTCATAGATAAAGAACAAAAATCCGGTGCCAATATGCCTTAACAACATACGCTCTCCATTTTCTAGATTAATCAAAATATTCCGGCCAGAAATGTACCAATTGCCTTTCTGTTGTTTATTGGATTGGAAAGAAACACCCCCAAAGCGTCCTAATTGGATTCGCTCTAAATGATTTGAATCACTTAAGGCAACCCATTGACCTCGATAGAATTTCAGTAATTGCTTATAGTTTGATGAGCCCAATGAAATGGCTTTGAAGCCCCTTGAACTCATTTCTTTGGGATCCCGGCTATCAGCAAGGTTGCTGTCTCTAGAGATGACTGTTGCCTCTTTGGAGGCTTCAAGGATCGGTTCTCCAAGTGCATGCTGAATCATTTTAACGGACTTAGGGTTCGCATTATCAAGGACACTATAAGTTCCGTCTTCCCAGGCAATGTGGAGTTGTTGCCCATGCTTAAACCATTGGCCCAATAACGAAGGAATTTGTTCGGCTGTTTTAGAAGTTAGAGTATTGTTTTCGTAAAGGCTGGCATACCGATCCTTGTGAATAAATAGGAAGCTTGGTTCCTCCGAGTCAGAGATTTTCCAGAGTCCAAAATAATCAGTTGGCAGGTATCCATTATTGGCTTCTTTGTAGGTGTTAGGCCTCGCCCAAGTGCCTAATTGAGCGTCTTCAATCTTCTTAGCTTCGGCGATGACGTCCGCTTCTTTAGTTCTAGAAGAGGCGCGAAAGCTCGTTTTATTTGAATTAAGATCCATCACTAAGGAGGCGCCATTTTCCCAATCAATGGTCAACTGATCGGGTGAGTCCGAGCTCCATTGTCCTTTGTATACGGTGTTATCTTGGCCCTCTTTATAGAAGTAATGTGCGATGCTATTTCTTTTAATGATGAAATAAACTGCTCCAGTCTTAAATTCGGTTAACCAAACTCCTTTGACTGCCTCAAAGTCGATTTTCTTTATTTCAGCTACGACCTTGGGTTCGGCGGGTTGAACTATCGCTTCAGAAACTGCATCCTCTACAGCATCCACGGCTACTTCGACAGCGGCTTCAATTTGAGCTTCTGGAACGGCCTGAGCTGCTTCTTGATTTTGGGCAATGCCTTCGAGGACTAGGCACTGGGTTATTAGGATAATTAAAAGAGGCTTTACGATGATTTTAGAGTGATGCATTGCAGATGTTTATATAGCCAGAAGTTTAAGTTCTATGTGGACTGGAGCGCCCTGTAATAAAAGAAAGCATCTTTGATGCTTTTTGACTAAGAATCAATTAGTTTTGTTCAGCAATCGAAGAGTCTTCAACGGTATATTAAATAAGGCCGAACCATTTTTTTAAACTGAGCATTTTCTCTGTCCCATTTTTCTAAGAAATAAGCGACATCTCGCTCAGAAGTTCTAGTACTGCTTTGAGTTAAGGCATCCCACCATTCAGTGCTTCCGACGTGCTTGTTAAAGAGCTCGCTTCGCTCTGTTTGCCTAAAGGGATTTCGCGGTTCTAATTTTATAGAAAGTGCCATCATGTAAAAGCTCAAGGCAGTTGGGCGTAATTTCTCCCAATTACTGACGCCCACATAAACGCCTTCAATGGGCGTTCCATTTTTGTGGGTTGTTTTAACGACCTTAAAATCATGCCCTCCCAGCGGTAGGCTTTCCAGCGCCCGCTCGAGTTGAATAGCAGTAAGATGTTTATTGCTTAATAATCTGAAGGGATATGGGCTGCCTATCCCATGCGAAAAAGAGCCTTCTTGCGCGCCAAGACCAGTCATAGCGTAGCCAAGCACGGAAGCAAAACTAGGAATATACGGCGATGTTGGAATCCATTTGAGTTGGGTGCTCGGCCAGAGCATTTTCCGATTCCAGCCCTTCATTGGAATTATCTTTAGGATTCCTCTTTTCTGAAACTTTGGATCGATCGAGAGCCATCCGGGGATTTGTTTTGAAAGTATTGCGCACTCTCCAATTGTTAAGCCATGAATATAGGGAATCTCAAAAGCGCCCACGTAGCTTTTCCATTCAGGGTCTAAGCTAGGGCCATCAACTTTTTCGCCGCCTAGGGGATTCGGGCGATCTAATATAATAACCTCAATATCATTCTCAAAGCAGGCCTCCATCGCATAGCGCATACAACTGATGTAGGTATAAGAACGAACGCCGATATCCTGTAGGTCGATGACCATAGTATCGATTCCTTCAAGCATTTGGGGCTGAGGTTTTCTGTATTTTCCGTAAAGTGAATAAACCGGTAAGCCAGTCTTTTTGTCGATTTTATTATCTATCGGTTGGTTCGCTTTTTCGTTGCCATAGATTCCGTGCTCAGGGCCAAATAACGCGACTAATTTAAAGGATCTTTGATCTTTTAGGACATCAATGGTGGATACACCTTTTCGATTAACTCCAGCCGGGTGAGTGAGTAAGCCCACTCTTTTACCCTTTAGGACTGAGAAACGATCTGCCTCAAGCACATCAATGCCTAGATAAACCGAACCCTCTACTCCTACCAAGAGGCTGAATAGGGTTACGGTAAAAAAAAGGCACTGTGTGAGCTTAAAAGGAATAGGAACTAGCCGTAATTATGTTAAGTTATGTATCAGAATTTGGATTCAGATTGATGATCTCAAATTGCTCAATATGCAATGAAGGAACTGCCTGGAATGAAAGCCGAGCACCATAATTTCTTTCCATCTCGAGGAGTACCTGCTCATCTTGCTGCAGTTTTTTCAAGCACAAGGGATGAAGCTTAATCTGAAGCTTAATTTCCTCTTCTAGCCCCTCATTATTTCTAATTTGACGGATTAATTGGATGAGTCGCCTTTGAATATCAATTGCAATGCTTCGGATTGATTTGATTTTACCACGACTCGCGCAATAAGGACATTCTGTATAGATTCCGCTAGAATTACTTTCGGAGTGTCTTTGTCGGGTCATCTGCATAATGCCGAAGTTAGAGATAGGCAAAAGGTGTGTTTTTGCGCGATCAATTGACACTTCTTTTTTCATTCTTTGGTACACAGTATTCCGGTCTTTTTTGGATTTCATATCAATGAAGTCCATTATGATTAAACCGCCGATATTTCTGAGTTTTACCTGACGGGCAATCTCAGCAGCAGCTTCTAGATTAACCGCTAAAATAAAGTTCTTTCCGTCCTTATCATTATTTTTGTGAGAGCCTGTATTCACATCAATTGAAATTAAAGCTTCGGTTTCTTCGATGACGATTTCACCTCCGGAAGGTAAGGGTACATTACGCTCATAAGTTTGGCGTATTTGCTCCTCCACTTTAAATTGCTCAAAGATAGCCGTCTCTTCACCGTGGTACTGGATTTTTGACTTTGAGCGGGGGGATATTTTCACCACCTCATTGATAATTGCCTCATGGTCTTCCATACTATCGACAATGATTCGATCGATGTCTTCGGTTAGGAAATCACGCACAGTTCGGCCAATTAAATCAGGCTCAACATAAACACAAGAAGGGGACTTAGAGTTTTTGATTCTCTGATTAATCACATCCCAGCGTTTCTTCAAGATTTCAAAATCGCGAACAAAGTAGCGAATTTTCTTACCTTCACCTGCAGTTCTAATAATAACCCCCATGCCTTCAGGAAGCGACATGTTTCTGAGGATTTTTTTCAGGCGATTGCGTTCATTTTTATCTTCAATTTTTCGAGAGATCCCTAAAGTTCCACCGAAGGGTGTGAGCACTAAAAATCGGCCCGGTAAAGATATATTAGTGGTGATTCTAGGGCCTTTGGTGCCAATTTGACCTTTGGTAATTTGGACGAGGATCTCGCTGCCTATTGGATATAGGTCTGGAATGTTTTTAAGCGATATCTTCTCCCGGTTTAATTGGGATTTAGTTTTATTGCTTTTAATAACCTCAATAGAGTTATCTTTGGTTGAGGGTAAAATATCCCAATAATGGAGAAAAGCATTTTTGGGCTGACCAATATCGACGAAAGCAGCCTTAAGACCTGGCTCTAAGTTTTGAATCTTGCCTTGAAAGATGGCGCCGACTTCATGCCGGTCTCCTTTGCGTTCAAGGTTGAATTTTTCTAGAATCCCATTCCGGATTAAAGCGACTCTTTTCTCAGTTGAGCCAGAATTGATGACGAGCTCAGAGTAGGGCTTCTTTTCCCCTTTGATTACTTTTTGGAGGCGCTCAATGATCGGTCTTTTGTTGGATCGTTTTTTTGCGTCCTTATTCAGATCTTTTGAGTTAATCAGTTCTGAATCTTCCACCTGAGGTGCTTGAGCAATCTCAGTGTGATTAGTTGTTTTATTTGTGTAGAGTATATTTTTTGAATCTTGCATTTTTATGGATGTCCTTTTTTGAGGAGACCCTTTGCG
>CAJWRZ010000054.1 GCA_913045955.1 uncultured Puniceicoccaceae bacterium | reverse complement strand
GTAGTATTAATACTTTTTTGGGCAGCAGAAGCTATAGCAGTAGAAATAGCTTCGATCATTGCATCGCGGGCAATTCCCTTCTCTTTCTCCATGTATTCAAGAACTGATAGTATTTCGTGACTCATTTTGATTGTTTGACTGTAAAATAAAAAAAGCGAGGCAAGCCCGCTTATCTAAGTGTTAGATATGTAATATGCTAAAAAACACTACTTAAATGACTATGTCAAGACCCCGATAAATTCACTTCGTAGGGAAACTATTTTCATTACCCGAAAGCATTCTACGGATATTGGAATGGTGCCTTATAATTATCAGAATGGATAATACCGCGCACAATATGAATCGAATATCGGAGATCGGGTAGATAAAAAAGGCACTGATAGGGAGACTTAAGGAAAATAGGATTGAAGCTAAAGCTACGGTCCTCGAAAGGAAAAATACGATTGACCAGACTGCTACCCCAATCATAAAAACCAGCGGCATAATGGCTAATAAACCGCCCATTGTCGTTGCGACGCCTTTGCCGCCTTTAAATTTCAAAAAAATCGAGAAGCTATGGCCCAGGATTGCTCCAACTAATCCAGCAACCGCTAATTGATCAATGTTGAAGCCTTCACCGCCCAAAAGCTGCTGGGATATAATAACTGCCCCAAAGCCTTTAAGAAAATCTAAAATAAACACCGTATTACCCCAAAAGGCTCCTATAGTGCGCTTAACATTGGTCGCACCTGGATTTCCACTACCCTCCGTAAATAGATCGACCCCCTTAAAACGAGCCACTAAAACCGAGAAACTGACAGAGCCTAAAGCGTAGCCAATTAAAAGTGCCCAAAGGTAGTTCATGTTTAGGTAATTAAAGTTAAATTTATTTTAGCTTTAATTATAGTGATATCACTCGATATTTTTCAATCGCATCATGTTCAGCAATCCTTTGCGTAGCTTTATCAGAAGGGACGCTATCGAGCTCAAAAATACTCACAGCAAATCCTTTACCGTCTTCACCTTGCTCACGACTTAAAGACATATTTGCAATGTTGACCCCATCTTCGCCAAGCATTTGACCGACAAAACCAACGATCCCAGGAACGTCTTTATTTTTAAGGACAATTAAAGTAGCCCCTGTATTGACCTCAACACTATGGCTGTCAACCGCGACAATCCTTGGAGTCTGTTGCTTACCAAACAGCGTGCCACTGATACTGCGCTCTTTGCCCTCATTATTGGTCACCATAACTTGGATAAGTTCATTGAAATCAGCGTGCGCTTGAGTCTTAACCTCTTCAGTTTCAATCCCTAAATCCATAATCTTCTTAGGCGCATTAACGTCATTCACATTATCTGTAATCCCTTTTAAGAAACCACGCTGGATCGCATTAGTCAGCGGCAATGTATCTAAATCAATAATTTTTCCGTAATAGCGTATTGTAATCTTTTCGATACCTTGAGGCCCGAGCTGTTGGGAAAAAGTTCCGATTTTTTCAGCTAAAGTAATATAAGGAGTTAATCGCTCTAAAATTTGAGGATCAACTGAAGGCATATTTAAAGCATTGACCACCATTCCTCCATTCAGCGTATCAATCATTTGGCGAGCCACATCAATGCCCACATTCTCTTGAGCTTCTTGAGTGGATGCTCCTAGGTGCGGAGTTAGGACAAGGTTGGGAATAGAGCGTAATTCACTATCTTCCGCCGGTGGCTCGTCTTCATAAACATCCAGACCAGCGGCAGCTATTTGACCTGATTTCAATCCGTCCACAAGGGCAGCTTCATCAATAATGCCACCACGCGCGCAATTAAAGATACGAACACCTTTTTTCATGCGCTTAATCGTATCAGTATTAATCATGTGCTTGGTGTCCGAAGTTAAAGGCATGTGCACGGTGATATAGTCTGCCTGCTTTATGAGGGTATCAAAGTCGGCTAAAGTGACTCCGAGATCTTTGGCTCTTGCCTCGGTTAGATAAGGGTCAAAGGCAAGCACTTGCATTTGGAAGGCACGTGCACGCTTTGAGACCTCTGCTCCGATCCGTCCCATTCCGAGAACTCCCAAGACTTTCCCATTTAATTCAGAACCTGTAAATTTCTTACGATCCCAGCCCCCATCGCGCATGCGAGCAGCTGCCTGAACAATTGGACGTGTCCCCGCAAGCATATGAGTGAAGGTCAATTCAGCGGTTGCAATCGTGTTGCCGGTCGGAGTGTTCATTACAATGACTCCATGATCTGTAGCCGATTCGATATCAATATTATCAACCCCAACTCCCGCTCTGCCCACTACTTTGAGCTTTTTTGCCGCAGCAAACACCTCTGGAGTTACGGTGGTTTCAGAACGCACCGCAAGGCCATCAACATCCTTAACAAGCTCTAAAATCTGCTCTGGAGAAGACTCATAGGCTTCGATAACCTCAAATCCATCTTCTGCTTTAAATAAATCAACACCTAAGGGTGAAATCCGATCCGCGACTAGTATTTTCATAATAATCTACTTACTATAAATAGAACCTTTAACTTGCAACGAAAAGAATGCCTTTTCTAAATATTTAAGTTTTCATTATCTTTTAAAGCGATCCTTGACACCGTTTACGAGGAATGAAAAATTAAATTTAACATGGCATCACCCACCGACGTAAGAAAAGGTAAAGTTCTCAACTATCAAGGCACTCCGCACCTCGTACTCGATGTACTCCATCGTACACAAGGCAGGCAGGCAGGTTTTATGCAGGTCACTATGCGGAACTTAAGTTCAGGTTCGAGTACAAACACAAAGATCAGAACGACCGACTCTGTTGAAATCCTCCATACGGATAATAGAAAATTAGAATATTCCTATAAGGATTCAGAGGGTTATCATTTTATTGATCCAGAAACTTATGAAGATACTTTACTCAATGAGGCTTTGATTGAGGATGCGATTGATTTTCTCGTGGAGAATGCCGCTTACAGCATTTTATTTGTTGATGAGGTGCCAATATCACTTGAGCTTCCAGCGTCCGTTGAAATGAAAGTAATAGAATCTCCTGAAGGCATTCGCGGCGATACGGCTAGTAATGTCCAAAAACCAGCAACTTTAGAAACTGGTTTAATCATTCAGGTGCCGCTCTTTATCAAAGAAGGCGAGATCATCAAAGTATCGACTTCTGATCGCGCTTATATGAGCCGAGCATAATTACTGAGGCTTACTTACCTAGTGCTTGTACTAGTATTGTACCAGTCCTTGCCCTATTTCTAAAGGACGCTGCTTATTAGGCGACTCTCTCGGCAATCAATACTGGCGGATTCGGGCGCTTGGGAGCTAAACGGTAAGCAGACTTCAAGAACTCAAGCGCTTCTTCCATTTTAGTTTCATCATTATAGTGAATCATCATTAATGGCTCGCCTTGTTTAACTTGAGTACCGACTTTTTTAATCTCAGAAACACCTACCGCAGGATCTAAAGTCTTATTAGCGCGGATCGCTAATTTCTGAACTCCTTCAGCGATCATACCTGCATTAATAGTATGCACATAACCACGCTTGGGTGCTGGCAACTTACGGATATGTTTTGCTTTGGGAAATTTGTCTGGGTCGTCAATAACCGAGGTATCGCCGCCTTGAGCTTTCACCATTTCTTTGAATTTAGCTAAGGCCGAACCATCATTTAAGTGGCGCTGAACGGTTTGCTTGGCAGAAAGTGTCGATCCGGCAACCCCAGCTAAACGAACGATCTCCATACCTAATTTCAAAATGAGCTCTTTTAAGTCTTCGGGTCCTCGGCCACTCAGTAACTCAATCGCTTCTTTTATTTCTAAAGCAGTGCCAACGGTATCCCCTAAAGGCTGATTCATATCCGTCACTAGAGCCACGCAACGACGTTTTTTCATAGAGCGAACCACTCTAGTGATAAACCTAGCTAACTGTCTTGCTTGCTCAATGTCTCGAATAAAGGAACCATTACCCCATTTCACATCGACCACTAAACTTTCAGCGCCCTGGGCAAGCTTACGACTTAAAGCACTGCCAGTGATCAACGGAATACTCGGAATTGATCCGGTCTGTTGCCTCAACTTATAAAGCATGGAGTCGACAGGAGTGATCTCATCACTCTGCTCAATCATGGTACAGCCCACGGTTTTGAGTTGGGCTTTGAAGCCTTCGATACCGAGTACTGGATTAAAGTTTGGAATTGCAGATAGCTTATCTAAGTTGCGAATAACATATTCCTCATCCAAGCCATTCATTGTAGGCATAACAACCCCTGCAGCAGCCGCTAAAGGTCCTAATACTAAGGATGATTTATCCCCAACGCCACCGGTAGAATACTTCTCAATCTTAGGCCTTGCGATGTGCGTCAAATCGATCATCTCACCTGAAAGCATCATTTCTTCAGCAAATACAGCCGTCTCTTGAGCGGACATGCTTTGGAAATAAATAGCCATGGCCAAGGCTGACTGCTGGTATTCTGGGATTTCTTCGTCCAAGATAGAATCCACTAAATAGCGAATTTCATCATCCGAGAATTCACCGCCATCGCGCTTTTTCTCGATTAAATAGCGGAAGGATGGCTTTATAAACTTGCGTGTACTGATAATTTTTTTTCGCATTATACTTATATATTATAAAAATGAGTAATTTAGAAGTGACCTTAATGCAGACTGCATCATGATGGAAACCTATCGGAAGACCTAGGAGGGCATAAACCGTTTATGGCTAGCTTTTTAAGAAAATTTGTCAATCTAAAAATGTAGTTGCATTGAAATTTACTGCTTTACGAAGCAAGAAACACTAACTTGAATCGACTCATTCCTAGGCTCCGTAGAGCCTCGCATTAAGACTATGGAAATTTCCTTACTACCAGCCCAATCAATTGATAAAGCGATCCGATCCTTAATCGGAAGTATCCCAGAACTTAGCGAAGCCTTCGGTGAAGTATTTGATCCAATCATACGTTCTTCAGACCCAAAATTTGGTGACTATCAAGCGAATGGTATTTTGCCATTGGCGAAAAAATCTGGGCGAAACCCGAGAGCTTTGGCGGAAATTCTCGTCCCCCATCTAGAAGCATCGGAGCTGATAGCTTCTTCGATTGAAAAAATCACGATCGCGGGCCCTGGATTTATTAATTTCACCCTTAAAAAATCCTACATGCAAGCTTGGCTGGCTCACTTTTCTTCGGAAGAAGCCTTTAAAGATAGTACTAAAGATTGGCTAGGGCAGCAGACTACAGTTATTGATTTCCCGAGCGCCAATACGGCTAAACAAGCGCATATTGGTCACCTAAGACCGATGGTTATAGGGGAAGCGATTGCTAGAATTCTTGAATTTTGCGGTGCTCAGACCGTTCGGGATAATCATATTGGTGATTGGGGCACTAATTTCGGCACCTTGATCATGATGATCAAAAAGGAGAAGCTTGAGTTGAGTGATTATAGAGACCCAGAAGAAGCGCTTATTGAACTCGACCGGCTTTATAAAGAAGGTTCCAACCTTGAAAAAGAAGACCCTAAACTTAGAGATATTTCAAGGAATGAACTTCTAAGGCTCCAGCAAGAAGATCCGACAAACTTAGCCCTTTGGGACGCGATTATTGAAATTTCTAATCAAGCTTTTGAACATCTATTCAAACAGCTCAATGTGCGCACTGATGTCACTTTAGGGGAATCTTTCTACAAAGATAAAGTTGATCGTATATATGAAGAATTAGAGGCCACAAAGATTGCTGAGATGAGCGAAGGTGCTTTAGTTGTCTGGCATGACGAAGTTAAAAAGTTTTCAAGGGGGAATGAACGCCCTTTCCCATTTAATATAAGAAAAAAAGACGGTGCTTCAAATTATGCCTCTACGGATTTAGCGACACTGCTCTACCGCGTTGAGCACTTTAAAGCAGAGTCAGTTATTTATTTAACAGATGCCCGCCAAAAAGACCATTTTGAGCAACTATTCTTAACTTCAAAAAAATGGTTTGAAGCTAAGCAATACACGCTCCCCGAACTGAAACATATTTGGTGGGGTACTATATTGGGCACGGACAATAAACCCATTAAAACAAAATCCGGTGAATCAATCAAATTACAGTCCCTACTCAATGAAGCGGTTGATCGAGCCCTAAAAGTAGTATCAGAAAAGAACCCTAATCTCCCAAAGGACGAACAAATGAAAATTGCCCAAGCCATTGGTATTGGAGCTCTAAAATATGCAGACCTTTCTTCAAATCGAACTCAAGATTATATGTTCGACTGGGATCGAATGCTTAGTTTTGAGGGGAATACCGCACCCTACTTGCTTTACGTAATAGCTCGAATAAATAGCATATTTAAGAAAGCGGCCTGCGAAGATACGCTGGATAATCTTAGTAAAGCTACAGACCTAGAGACCACCCTAGAGATTGATTTGGCGAGGAAAATCATCCAATTCCCGCTCGCGCTCGAGCAGGCCCTCTCCGACCTAAGACCCCATTTTTTGTGCACCTATTTATTCGAACTAGCGGGTACTTTTAATGGCTTTTATAATAAGGAAAAAGTGATTGATCCGGATCCAACAATCCAAGAGCGGCGGTTATTGCTCTGTCATCGAACTCAATTAATCCTCAAAACAGGGCTTGGCATAATCGGCATAGAAACCGTTCAGCGCATGTAGCTTTTTAAGGGAATCTATACTTAGGCAAATTGCCAAGTATAGGGATAGCTGGAAAGTTTCTTACTGCCTTCTTGAGTCACCGCAACGACATCTTCAATACGGCACGCCCCAATCTCTGGATAGTAAAGCCCAGGCTCGACAGTCACCACATGCCCGACCTTAAGCGCCTTTCCTTTAGGAGATAAACTTGGGAATTCATGGACGTCCAAACCCAAACCATGCCCAGTTGAATGAATAAAGCCGACGTATGTATCTGTAACTGTATTCGTACGCTTCTCAGTTTTGTAGCCATCCTTTGTAAAGCTTTCGACGACGGCAGCATGGACTGTACTTCCGTAAACTTTAGGTTTAATTTTTGCTAGGGCTATTTTCTGAGCGCTACGCACAGATTGAACTAAAGCTCTTTGAGCATCGCTCGCCTTGCCTTTTAAAAAAGTTCGAGTCATATCACCGTGATAGCCGCTGGATTTTATTTTAGGGAAAATATCTATGATGATCAACTCATCAGCCCTTAATGCGCCATGCCCAATCTGGTGTGGATCGCAGGCTTGCACACCACCAGCAACAATCGTCGTTGGGGCAGTTGCTCCTTTTTCAAAGAGTGCTGATTCAATCATAAATCTCAGGCGTTCTGAGCTGAGCAAGGAACCGTCGAGGTATAGCTTGCCTTCTTTTATCTTAGATTCTTTAAGGGCAGATTCAGCCACCTTAAAACCAAGAGCGCTGGCCTTATTTGCATTAGTAATGGACTTTATCTCCGAAGCGGACTTCTGCTCTCGCTCTTGAAAAAAGGAGCCTTCAACTAGCTTAACCTTAATGCCAATTTCTTGTAATCCCAAAAGAAGAAAGGCCGGAAAATCTTCAGGTATTTCAACAAACTCGGCTTGGCTTATAGTTTTGAAATATAAAATTATCTGAGCTAACCCCACCTTAATTAGAGGGACTTTTAGAGTATGGCTTACTTCAGCCTTCATCGCATTAAGTTCATACACTTCGGTGTATTTGGAGGTCGCCTTGACTCTTGAGTACTCAAGCTGGCTCACAACCGCAATTTTACGATTGCCCATGACTATCGACAGATAGGCATCTGGCACCTGTATCCCTGAGAGGTATAGAACATCCGAGGAAGCTTCATCGGAAGCGTAGAGACATTTTAATTTCATTTTTTTATTCTAATTTAAATCCACTATAGCTTATAATTCTTCTAATGCTTTCAAAAAATACAACTTCAAAGCTATTACTCGGATTTTATTTATCTATTGCACTAATCGGCTGCGACCAAAACTATTTGCCAGAAGGGCCATATGGTTTTGAGCATTACTTTGAGTTGTCGATCAACGGGGAATCCTTTTGTGCCCAAATAGCAATCAACGATAAAGAGCTCTCCAAAGGATTGATGTTTAGAAAAGAACTTGAAAAAGATCATGGGATGCTTTTTGTATTTGTAAGTCCTAAAAGAGCTTCTTTTTGGATGAAAAATACTTCATTGCCCTTGGATATCGCCTACTTTGATATTGCAGGACGCTTGATCGAGATCCACCAACTGTACCCTTTTGACACAAGACCCGTTCACTCAAAAAGTCAGCAGATAAAATACGCATTAGAAATGCAATGTGGCTGGTTTGAAAATAATAATATTTCAAGTGGACACGCTTTGGATCTTAAGGAAATAGATACCGCTATTCAGAAAAGAAAATAAAAAA
>CAJWRZ010000053.1 GCA_913045955.1 uncultured Puniceicoccaceae bacterium | reverse complement strand
GCTGAATACATCAACCGGGATTCAGTCCTTATACCCCAAAGCACTCTGACTAAGGAACCTTCTGCCGAACTTAGCCTAGATCAAAAAGATCAAGATTCGCTACCGCCCTATCCTCAGCTTGATGCCCTCCTAGAATTATATGTAGAGCAAGGGCTTTCCGCTTCAGAAATTATTGCAGAGGGATTTGATTCGGAGACCGTTTATTCTATTATTAAGAAAGTAGATCAAAATGAATATAAGCGAAATCAATCAGCACCCGGTCTAAAAATATCGCCCCTTGCCTTTGGTATAGGAAGACGTATGCCTCTTGTACAGAAATATCAAAACTAACGGCCATGAACAATTCTTCATCCAAAGATCTTTTTGAGGCAGCAAAAAAACTCATCCCCGGTGGCGTCAATTCACCGGTAAGAGCATTCCGCTCGGTTGGAGGCACTCCTTTCTTCACAGAAAAAGCCGAGGGCGCTTATTTGTATACGGCGGACAATACTCAGCTGATTGATTTTGTCTGTACTTGGGGCCCGGCAATCCACGGACACAATCATCCTGAAATCAAAGAAGCGATTGAAATAGCCTTACGTAAGGGCACGAGTTTTGGAACGCCCAATCCCTATGAAGTGGGAATGGCACAGCTCATTCAAAAGATAGTCCCCTCTGTCGATAAGGTACGGATGTGCAACAGTGGTACAGAAGCCGCCATGTCTTCGATTCGCCTAGCTCGAGGATTTACTAAGCGTGATAAGATTATTAAGTTTGCCGGTTGCTATCACGGTCATGTCGATTCTCTACTCGTACAAGCCGGCTCTGGAGCCTTAACCTTAGGGAATCCTGACAGCGCGGGGATACCTCAATCCTTTGCCGATGAAACGATTGTCGTTGAATACAACAATCTAGAGGCTCTGGAAAAAGCATTCAAAGAATTTGGATCAGAGATTGCTTGCATCATCGTGGAGCCTTATCCGGCAAATTGTGGTCTGATTTTACCCGACCCAGGCTACCTAAAAGCCTTGCGTAAGATAACTTCAGAAAATGGGTCTCTATTGATCTTTGATGAAGTCATGACCGGATTCCGCGTAGCCCTAGGTGGGGTCCAAGAAAAAGAAGGCATTGTGCCTGACTTGACCGCTATGGGTAAAATCATTGGCGGCGGATTACCGGTCGGAGCGATTGGTGGCAAAGCCGAAATCATGGATTATTTCGCACCCGATGGGCCGGTATATCAGGCAGGCACTTTAAGTGGAAATCCCCTAGCTTTAGCTGCCGGGATCGCTTCACTGAATAAGTTAATCAATGACAACCCTTATGCTCTTTTAGAGGCACTCGGACAAAAAATCAAAGGAGCACTTCTTGATGCCGCCTCGAAAAAAGGTCTAGCCCTTCAGGTGCCACAAGTCGGTTCTATGTTTGCCCTATTTTTCACAGACACTCCGGTGCGTAATTTCAATGATGCACTCAAAAGTGACACTGAGTCATTCAAACGCTTTTTCAATCAAGCCCTCAAAAATAAAATATACCTACCCCCTTCAGCTTATGAAACTTGTTTTATTTCGACGGCTCATGAAAGCAGCGCCATTGATAAAGCAGTTGAGCAGCTGACCCACGCGATCGAAACTCTATAAGTTTAAGGGCGTCGAAGCTTTAAACGGATTCCTGATCTTGCTTCAGCTCAAAACGCTGAAAACTCTCGGCAATTCCTCTTTTTTCATCAATTCCAATCAGACAGCCACTTAAACGAACATCCCCTTCAGCAACCGGGAACCTACGCTTCATACCGTCCAAGAAAGAATCAATCACGGGCTCAATACTTCGACCTAGGACTGACTGATAAGGTCCAGACATCCCCACATCAGAAATATAAGCTGTTCCTTTGGGCAATATCCGACCATCCGCCGTGGGCACATGGGTATGAGTTCCCATGACCGCTGCTACTCGCCCATCTAAATGCCAACCCATGGCAATTTTTTCCGAAGTTGCCTCCATATGGGCTTCAACAAGGAAGGCATCACAGGAATCTTTTAATTGTTCTAGAAGCTCATCGGCAGTTCTAAAGGGGCATGCATCGGCTTTTAAGCCCATATAATTACGTCCTAAAAGCGTGAAAATCCCTAAATTAAATCCATTAACGGAGATGACTAAATGGCTCCGTCCCGGATTAGCTTTGGGCAAGTTGGCAGGCCGGCAGACCTTATCTAAATCCCCTATCTCAGAGTCAAAGCCTTTTTGATCCCAAACATGATCCCCTAAGGTGATGGCATCGACCCCACCAGCGAACAAATCCTGAGCAATTGATGCGGTCAAACCAGAGCCACCTGCGGCATTTTCTGCATTCACAACCACCGCGTGGATCGATAGATCCGATTTGAGCTCTTTTATTTTTTCGCAGACAAATTGTCGCCCGGGACGCCCTACAATATCACCTAGAAATAATACTTTAATCATACAAAACAAATTGTCTAAGACCTAGTTCTAAGCAATATAAATGAACAAATAATTGAATGATCCAAAAAGAAGTAGCCACACTGAAATTAAGAAACTTATTTGGGACTTATTTTCAAAGCTTGATTGATTGCAAAAAACTTGTTTTTTTTGCTAGTTCATAAAATAAATTAAGTCTCAATAAATAGAAGTTCACCATGGAAAACAAAAATCATAACCAACGCCCCAACAATGACACAGCTGGTCAGGAAATGAAGGGTGCCGATGTCTTAGTCGCCGCTCTCGAGCGAGAAGGTGTCGATGTGGTCTTTGCTTATCCTGGCGGTGCTTCAATGGAATTGCACCAAGCTTTAACCAAAAGTAAGAAGATACGGACGATTCTGCCAAGATTTGAGCAAGGGGGCGGTTTTATGGCCCATGGCTATGCTCGCTCAACCGGCAAAGCCAGTGTCTGCATGGCTACGAGTGGTCCCGGTGCGACGAATTTAGTGACCTGTATCGCCGATGCCTACATGGATAGTATTCCTCTTGTGGCGATTACTGGACAAGTTTACCAGCAATATATCGGAAAAGCTGCTTTCCAGGAGACCGATTTTTATGGAATGACCTTACCGATTGTTAAACATAGCTATCTGGTACTGAATAAAGAAGAGCTCCCTCTCATCGTTAAGAAAGCCTTCCACATCGCCAGTACTGGGCGACCAGGACCGGTAGTTATCGATATCCCTAAAGATGTTCAGCAAGAACTCTTCAAGCCTGATTTCTCAGACGAAATCGACATCCCTGGCTATAAAATTGAATCAACCAAGCCGAAGGCAAGCGACGAGGACTTGAACGCCCTTTTGGACCTAATCTCCAAATCAAAACAACCAGTGTTGTACATCGGTGGCGGGATTATTTCAGCCGAGGCTCATGAAATTTTAACTGAGTTTGCTCATTTGACGGGCATTCCTGTAGCTTCCACCTTAATGGGTATGGGCGCTTTTGATGCCGAAGACCCACAATCGCTTTATTGGTTCGGGATGCATGGAACTGTCGCCGGAAACTGGGCCGTCTGTGATGCTGATCTGTTACTCTGTATGGGCGCCCGATTTGATGACCGTATCACCGGTAAAATCGATAAATTCGCCACCAATGCCACCATCGCGCATATCGATATTGATTTATCCGAGCACAACAAGAACAAGCTTGTCGATCTTCCGATCCACTCTGATATCAAGTACGCCCTAGAGCGCTTATGCGAGCTCTGGAAAGAACAGAACTGTTCTCAGCCCGACATAAAAGAATGGAATAAGACCATAGAGCAATGGAAGAAGGAACACCCCTTCTCGTACGACAAATCCGAGCACATCACTCAACAAGAAGCGATTGAAGCGCTTTACGAAGAAACAAAGGGCGATGCGATTATCACGACCGGTGTTGGACAACACCAAATGTGGGCGGCTCAATTTTATAAATTCAGAAAACCAAGAACTTATATCAGCTCACTTGGGCTCGGCACCATGGGATTTGGACTTCCAGCCGCGATTGGAGCACAAGTAGCCCACCCGGATAAGCTCGTGGTTAACATTGATGGCGATGGTTGTTTCTTAATGAATGTTCAAGAATTGGCCACCGCTCATATAGAGAAGATCAATGCCAAGACAATTATCATGAATAACCAACACCTAGGAATGGTGGTTCAATGGGAAGACCTCCTTTATGAAAGTGTTCGTGGACAAACTATTTTATGCGATAAAGAGAATATCGGTGGCCCCGATAATTTAGAGGCACTTTATCCCGATTTTGTTAAAATCTCTGAAGGTTTTGGCGTTAAAGCACGAAGAGTTCACAAACGTGAAGACCTGAAAGAAGCGATCCAAGAAATGATCGAACATGATGGACCCTATGTATTGGAAATTATCGTTCCTTACACAGAGCATGTTTTACCGATGATTAAGCAAGGGCTTTCCGCTAAGGAAATCCTCCTAAAATCCTCCTAAAAGAGTTCATTGATAAAGGATATCTGACGCTTATCATAGCCCCTGCGTGACTTCGGGGGAATCTCGTAAGCATCAAGCTGACGTTTGTCTAGAAGCCATTTAGATAAAACATCCGTGTAGCCATGAGTCACTCCAACGCTGCTCGCTCCCGAGTCTTTGATTGTCTTCAATAATTCGCCCCAGTCTGCATGATCCGATAAAACAAACCCTTGATCCACGCCCCTGCGACGAAGTGCGCCATTGACCAACATCCAACCCGAAGCAAAGGACAAAGAAGCGGGATAAAATTGCTTGAGCCAATTAGAATTTCGCGTCGATCCTGGAGCTATGATAATGCCCTTTCCCAGTAATTCTGACTTTGTGCGTTGGCTCGCTCTGAGCGTCTCAGGAATTGGACGACCTGCGGCACGGTAATGCTCATTGAATATATGAACTGACCCATGCACCCCAATAGGACCGATCGAGGGATCCAGACCGCAAAGAATTCGTTGCGCCTTCCCTAAAGCATAAGCAAAAAGTACACTGGTCTTCCCACGCGCTTGGTTTGCGCGCCACCATTGGTTAATTTCCTCAAAAATTGTTTCGGGCTCCGGCCATTTATAAAAAGGTAATGCGAAGGTTGATTCAGTGATCAAATGATCGCACTTGACGAGCTCAAAAGGTTCACAGGATCGGTCATCGCCCACCTTAAAGTCTCCAGTTACACAGCAAACTTCTTTTTTGGATTCGATCCTGATTTGGGATGATCCGAGTAAATGCCCTGCCGGATGGAATGATACCGTTACATTTCTAATTTTGAGACGTTCCCCAAAGGCAATTCCTTGAATGGCCGAATCTTTCCCCACTCGCTCACGCACAATATTCATCCCGCTGGTCGACGTTAGATATGAACCCATACCATAACGTGCATGATCACTGTGCCCATGGGTGATTAAGGCTTCAGAAACTTTCCTTTTGGGGTCGATATAAAACCCACCTTCCGAGCAGTAAAGACCTTCGTTGGTCAGTTCTACTAGTCTCTTTTTACTCGATACTGCGCTCATTAGAAATACACTAATCAAGTTTTCTGAGTATTCAAATAATTGAACTTATTTACCGGAATGATCCTTCTATATAATTTAATGACGAGAGGCGAAGCTCAGTGGTCTTCAAAAAGGACACTGCTCGAGCTGCATTTTATCTAAGCAAAATGCTCTCAGATCCTCGTACAGGGGCGCCTCAAAGGAGACAACCTCTGAATCAGAGAAATTAAAATGGTACTTGTGGCAGTGTAAGGCTTGCCGTTTTAAGGGTAATGCTTTTTCCAGTCGGTCAGTCCAGCCATTTTCAATAAACTCTATATAAAGCGACTCGTCAGGCCCGTAAATTTTGTCGCCGACAATGGTGTGCTCAATCCACTCGGCGTGGACTCTGATCTGGTGCTTGCGGCCCGTCACCGGAATGACGTGGGTCAGCGTATAACCGTTTTTAGAGATCAAAGGCTCGAATAAAGTCTCCGCGCTCTTAGCGGTGCGGTCCTTGGATACATGGTTTTTTATCTTAACCAATCCATCGGGGCGATGGGCAATACTTTCGGTAATATGCATGGGCTCAGTGACTGTTCCATTGAGTATAGCCAAGTATTCTTTCTTAACCTTACGTTCTTGGATAGCCATTTGAAATTTGCGGGCTACAGAAGGTCTTTTAGCGAATAAAACAATCCCACTTGTCTCTCGGTCTAAGCGTGCGATTAAGTGAAGCTTCTCCAAACCTGTATATTCTCTGACCGCTCCAACTAAGCTGGATAATGGCCCATCCTTTGAGGGATGGCATACCAACCAGCCAGGTTTGTTGATCACTAATAACGAATCATCTTCATAAATAATCCACTCGGGAAAGACCCCCAAATCTACGTGGGGTGCTTGAGCGCCAAATGGACTAATCTCTAACATAAAAAAGGTTTAATAAGGTAAGAAGAGTGTTGCTAATCACTAGAAATACTTTTAAATAGCATTAGCTTGATTATAGGAAGCCTACATTTAAACAAAACGCATAATTCGCAAAATATTTTTCGGATTACAGACGCAACATTTAAAGGAATTGCGACTGATAAACCTGTGCCAAGCGACACCCAAAGCGTACGCGCTAGTAAGCACTTCCCTCAAAATAAGGAAGTCCCAGCCCAATAAAGTTAACACAATGCATACCATGAAAAAAATACAAAAACTTATAATAGCAGGCAACAATCTAGAACTCACTAATTCCATAAAAACCGTAATAGAAGAAAAGTCCGAGAAGCTATTCGACCACAATGAAAAGATCATTCGGATGCGAGTTGAAGTTGAATACGACCCACACCAATCAACCCACCAAAAAGAATACATAGCCAAAGGCCATTTGGACGTACGCGGTAACGACCATATTGTCGCGACCGCATCGAATGACCTCTATAAATCCATAGATCAGATGGTACTCAAACTTGATCGAATGATGCGTAGACGCTCTAGATTGGAACGTTCTAAAAGAAAATCTAAGCATAGTATCGATTTACCCGCCTTTATACCTAAAATCAGTACATTATAACTCACATTGATTGTTCGGTAAAATTGTTCAATTCGGACCTTTGGGAATCCTTCAACATACCCCTTAACAGGATCCTTCCAATTAGGCCCATAGAATCAATTGATATAAAAGGACAAGCGAGTCACTGACTTGCTTGTCCCTTTTTTTATCCTCTCTCTAATATTCTGTCTCTAATATTCTGTATTTTATATTCAAGAGCATTCTAAACCACCCGCTACTATCTACGCCTGAGGATACGCTAGGATTTATTTTCAGTATTCAAGAAACTTCTTCTTGAATTATTAGAAAGGATTGTCTTTATTGATGGCGTATGCACCCATAGCTCAATTGGATAGAGTGCTTGACTACGAATCAAGAGGTTGGGGGTTCGACTCCCTCTGGGTGTACCATTTTGCTCAAGCATTTTGAGTACCTTGCTACAACATTTAATACTTAACCCCACGTCGCCTAAAAAAATAAAGCTTCTATTTTAAGTTTTTTAACCCCTAAATTAATAAAAGATTAATCTTTTATTTTAGATGCCCTAAAGTAACAAAGTTTCAACAAATTGGATTAATGCTTCATTAGTATTTGTTGAGACATTTTAAAATATCAATTATCTTAAACGCTAACAATTTTTCTAACGCACACTAACATGGATTATTTTAACTGTGAAAAAATTCAGTACGAAGGTACTGACTCTAAAAACCCTTTGGCATTCAAACATTATGATGCCAATGCCTTAATTGATGGCAAAACAATGAAGGAGCATCTACGATTCGCTGCACCTTATTGGCACGTAATGCGCAACACCCTAGCCGATCCATTTGGCGGAGGCACTGCACAGATGCCTTGGGATGATGGTTCTGATAGTGTAGAGAATGCGGTCAACCGCGTAGATGTATTCTTTGAATTTTTGAAGAAAATGGACATAGATTACTACTGCTGGCACGATCGTGATATCGCCCCAGAGCTGAATGATCTTTCTGCATCCAACGACGCCCTGGATCAAGTCGTCGCTAAGCTTAAAGAAAAACAAGCAGAAACCGGCGTAAAATTACTTTGGGGTACTGCATGTTTATTCTCGCACCCACGTTACTCACAGGGAGCAGCCACTTCACCAAACGCAGACGTCTATGCCTATGCGGCAGCTCAAGTTAAAAAAGCGCTTGAATGCACTAAAGAATTGGACGGTCTCGGCTATACTTTCTGGGGTGGCCGAGAAGGCTATTCAACATTGCTCAACACCAATATGCAAAGAGAGCTGGATCACCTAGCAAGCTTCTTGCACATGGCGGTCGATCACGCTAAAAAAATTGGTTTCGAAGGTCCTTTCTATATTGAACCTAAGCCAAGAGAGCCTTCAACCCACCAATACGATTCCGACTCAGCAGCTTGCTTAAATTTCCTGAGAGAATACGGCTTAATGGATCATTTCCAGCTCAACATTGAGACAAATCACGCAACGCTTGCTGGTCACACCATGCAGCATGAATTAACCGTAGCCTCTGATGCAGGTAGATTGGGTAGTATTGATGCCAACAGGGGCGATGAATTAATTGGATGGGATACTGACCAGTTCCCTACTGACATTTATTTAACCACGCAAGTCATGCTTGTTGTGCTCAAGATGGGTGGCTTTAAGACCGGAGGCTTAAACTTTGATGCTAAACGTCGCCGAGAATCTCACGAGCCAATTGACTTAATCCATGCTCACATTGGTGGAATGGATGC
>CAJWRZ010000052.1 GCA_913045955.1 uncultured Puniceicoccaceae bacterium | reverse complement strand
GATCTGCGCCGATTATGTAAGTACCATTCACGGCAAATCCCATAACATCGACGTCTGTAGACAATCTGATTTTAACATTTCTACCTGATGATAAGTTAGGATCGGTTCCATCCCAATTTGCTTGAGAGACAGTAATGATGTTGGTCCCCTCGACTAATGCTCCGGTCTGAGTCACATCAGTAGCATCAGAGAAATTCGCAAGAGACTTATATATTTGATAATTAGCTCCACCGACTGGTAAAGAGGGAATATCGAATTTGAATACCTGCTGATTTAAGCTAGCTGCTCCATCGCTGTATTGAGCTGATTGGTAACTGTATGGCCAAGGGTGGTTGCTGTCCGCATTGGCCTCAAATACTGTACTTATAGGAGTACTAACAAGACTGCTGTCATGTAATACGACCCCATTAACGCGCAAATAGTCAAAAGCCACATCAGCTTGACCGAAATGAACGGTTACTTTTCGATCAAAGCTTACTGCGCCTACGGTAATAGTATTCATACCGAGAACTAAAGGTGTACCACCGGAGCTTGGAGTTATGCTCCAGTTGCCCCCAGCATTCTGCTTTAATGTTCGATAATGGTTAACCCCTGCCGGTAGCGATGTAACGTTAATTACTACTTCTTGTGCTTGGTGACTCAATGTTCCTTCGGCTTTACTAGTAGTTGTTAAGACACGATAGAAACCTTTTGCCTGAGCTCCTGCAGCAGCAACTGCTAAAGTCACTGTATCTGGTGGTGATGCGAAAGTAGGATCAGAAGCCGTCGCAGACACATTAAAGGTACCCGTCATTGATGGATGTGCGGTACAGACAAAGTTGATTGAATCAGTTGCTGGGTCGAATGACTCATCAATTGTCATATCAAAGCTTTGGCTGAGTATAATTCCAAATGAAGCACTACCATCGCCGGTTGGAGTTATATTAGTACCAGTCACATAGAACGGATGGGAAGTGGCATTATTTAAACGCCGAAATGTGTAAGTTTCTCCAATTGTGAGGGCACCTGAGCCACCACTTGAAATATCCAAGCTAACGGTCCCTGCGGCATCACCGTAGAAATTATAATAAGGGGAGTTATTTTGATCTCCGGCACTGACATATATATCGGCTGAAAAGAGCCTCGTGGAAAACAATAACGTAATAAAGATAGGGTATAGTAGTTTCATTATTACACTCTACTAAAAGTGCATAATTGTGCAACAAAAATTTTATTTTTTTATTATAAATTAATGAGGACTAATTATCCTTTACCAACCTGAAGCCCATATGGTTGGAGCTGGTATCTGGACTGTTCTTCATTCGGGCCGCCGGCCGGTATCCTGAGCAGTAAGAATCGTTGCAAAGAAAAGAGCCTCCCCGAATCACTCTCTTCGGTAAATAGGGCTCTCTAGGGTCATAACTTTGATCAGGGCCTTGAGGATCGATTATCTGAGTGTCACTGGGACTTTCCAATTTCAGTAATTCATAGGCATCATTATGATACCAATCGCTCACCCATTCCCAAACATTACCAGACATATCATAGAGTCCGTAGTCGTTGGGCGCAAATGCCAAGACAGGTGAGGTGGTTTTAAATTGATCTTCTAGGATATTTTCGTTCGGGAAGTTGCCTTGCCAGATGTTCACGCGTGGATTTCCCTCAGTGATCGGCTCATCACCCCAAGTAAATAATTGCTGCTCATGACCACCTCGGGCCGCGTATTCCCACTCAGCTTCGGTTGGAAGCCGCATGCCTTTCCATTCTGCATAAGCTTCTGCGTCGTAAAAGGATACCTGGACAACCGGGTGGTCCATTCGGCCTTCAATTGAGCTGCCGGGTCCTTCCGGGTGCTTCCAATCAGCGTCCTTTTGCCAGCGCCACCAAGAGAGCGCATATTCTAGAGAGACGGCTTCTTTAGGTTGAGTGAATACCAGTGAAGCGGGCACAAGAAGTTCTTCCTTCGGTGGGGGACTGCCGGGCGGCAGTGCTTTCATGATATCCTCAAGAATTGGGGCTTTCTCGGCGGTCGTAATATAGCCAGTTGCGTCTACGAATTTTTTGAATTCTGCATTCGTGACGGGTGTTTGACTGATCCAAAAACCGCTCAGTGTAATTTGATTCAGTGGGCGCTCATCGGGTCTTGATCGTGCATAATAAGGCCATTCCATCATAAAATCAGCCACTTCCGCGCCCATGGTGAATGCACCCCCGGGAATCCAAATCATCCCTTCCTCTTGGGGGCTTTGTGCTTGGGTACTGGCAAATCTGCTAGGTGCTGCATCACAACAGCTTAGAGGTCCATCTTTAGTGGCGTCACTGGGTATTTCTGCAGAAGAGGGAAGCCCTAGAATGGGACCGAATAATAACACTAAAATGATGAATTTCATTGTCGGTAGAGTCTTAGATTATGGGATTGCGACTTCTTTAAAGCCATTGATTGAAATCTATAAAATAGAATGCAGGTCTACTTTCATTGAATTTATAACGGATTGGTAATTTGCATCACCAGAAAGGTTGATCGTCTCAAGTGGATCATTGTCATAGTCATAAAGCTCTGTGGCAATTGGATTATTCGTATCTTTTTCCTCATTGAGCCACTCGGTATATCTATAACGGTCATTCCTTATACTGTAGCCCATGGCCTTACCGCGTGGGTATTGACTGATCGCAAAGCCTTTTTTGTTGGGCTTGTTCGATTTAACGATGGATGCCAGGCTTAAGCCTTCCAATCCCTCGGGGGTAGTAATACCGGATAACTCGCACAGAGTTGGGAATACATCCAGTAATTCAACTGGCCGGGCATGCGGGTTATTGACCACACCGCCAGGCACTTTGATAATTAAGGGGACGCGCGTGGCTTGTTCGAAATTACTATGTTTGCACCATAAGCCGTGGTCTCCAAGATGGAAGCCGTGATCCCCCCAAAAAACAATTAGAGTACTGTCGTTTAGATTCAGCGCTTTGACAGATTCAATTATTTTACCAACTTGCGCGTCCACGTAGGCTGTGCAGGCAAAATAGCCATGGACTAATTTTTCCTCCAAATCGGGAGCTACGGGTCCGGAAAGGGGTGTTTTGGAATAGGTTCTTAATTCCCCAAAGCTGTGGTAGCTTATAGCGGGGCCATTTTTCGAATGCTCTTGGAATTCGGCAATTTCAACCGACGCTTCAGCTAAGTCCCAATATTTTTTCGGTGCGACGAATGGCAAGTGTGGTCTTTTGAACCCGACGGCCAGAAAGAAGGGTTCTGGGGATTTAGAAAACTGCTTTAAGTATTTGATCGCCTGATTAGCAATCGCTCCGTCGGAATAGGCATCATCGGGGACATCCTCTGATTCGTAGGGCATCCATGCTTCGTTATCTATTAGGATTTGTTTTAATTCATTATATTCGGGATTACCTTTAATCAGCTTTTTTGTTTCTGGGTTTTGGTAGAATGCAGTGGGTTTTCCTGTCGACACATTGTAGTCTAATTTCCATGAGGGTAGCCAAGGCAATGTCCATGAAGGCTCGTCGCTATTTTGCTTATTCTCTACGCTTCGAGGATCGAAAACTTTACCGATCGCCGCGGTGGTATATCCGTTTTTTCTAAAATGTTCTGGCAGTGTCAAGATACCTGGATTGAGCTGACGCATTCTACTTTTTATACTCCATACGCGAGTGGTATCAGGTCGCTTTCCGGTCAATAAACTAACCCTGGACTGTGTGCATTGTGCGAGTTGGCAGTAAGCTTTTGAAAAGCTAGTGCCCTCATTGGCTAATTGATCAAGGTGAGGTGTGGGCAATTTTGAGCCATAAACGCTGAATTCAGGCTTCAAATCATCTGCTACTATAAATAACACATTGGTCTTCGCGCTCAGGAAGAAAGGGATTGCTATGAGCAGTAAGGGCAGCACTAATTTTTTAAAAGTCATATCGTTATGGTCGTTTTATTCTTTAATTTATGATTACTTTAGGAAGTCTAATATGAGCATTAATCTGCTTTAAAGGTTCGGTGTCAATATTTAGAGGTCCCCGCTTTAATCTAATTTATATTTAATGGATCTTTGCTTGTATTATTTTTAGTATCTATTCATAAGTTTGAACATGAATAATTTTAGTGATGATTTCTTGTGGGGGGCAGCAACCTCTGCCTATCAAATTGAAGGTGCCTATAACTTAGACGGCAAAGGCGATTCGATTTGGGACACTTTCTGCCGCACTCGTGGAAATATTAGGGATAACAGTTCGGGTGAAATTGCCTGCGACCATCTTAACCGCTACAAAGAAGATGTGGGTATTATGTCCGATATTGGCCTCCAATCCTATCGCTTCTCTGTTTCTTGGCCTAGGATTTTGCCCAATGGGACTGGTGCAGTAAATTCCAAAGGGTTGGATTTTTATGACCGTTTGATTGATGAGCTTTTAGAGAAGGATATTAAGCCTTTTATAACGCTATTTCATTGGGACTTGCCTCAGAAAATTCAAGATCAAGGTGGCTGGCTTAATCCTGATATCGCTCAATGGTTTGGAGATTACGCGGCAATCCTCTCCGATAAATATTCTGATCGCGTTCATAATTGGTTTACGATTAATGAGCCTCAGGTGGTTATTTGTTTGGGTCATTATATGGGTAGCAAAGCGCCCGGGCACAAATTAGAACTTAAAGAGGTCCTATTGGCCTTGCATAATTCTTTGCTCGCTCACGGGCAATCAGTTCGTGCCTTAAGAAGCAATGCGCATTCTGAAATAAAGATTGGACCAGTTCCAACCGGTCACGTTGCTTACCCAAAAGATGAAAGTCCTGAGAATATCAAAGCTGCCTATGATGCCACTTTCAGTATTCATAAAACAGGAGAAGATATCCATGATTTGTATAAGTGGAAAGGTATGGTGAATTCCGCGTGGAATTTTGCTTGGTACACAGACCCTATCTTTTTAGGAAAATACCCCGAAGAAGGCTTAGAGCTTTTAGGTTCAGATGTCCCAGATTATACCGATGAAGATATGAAGTTAATCAGTGAGCCTGTAGACTTCTGTGGTATAAACTCTTACAGTGGCTATCAGGTAAAATATGACCCAGATAACCGTTGGGTTTGTGATGATAGGCCTATTGGAAATAATCAGACTGCCTTTAAATGGAATGTCACTCCGGATGTTTTGTATTGGGGTCCTAGATTTTTTTATGAGCGTTATAAAAAGCCAATATTTATAACAGAGAATGGGCTTTCGGCGCACGATTGGGTCGACTCAAAAGGTGAGGTGCACGACCCACAAAGAATCCAATTTTTGTCTGAGTATCTCAAGCATTATAAAAGGGCTGCGAGTGAATCGATACCTGTTAAAGGCTATTTTCTTTGGTCATTTTTGGACAACTTTGAATGGGAGCAGGGCTACGAAGAACGATTTGGTTTGGTTCATGTAGATTTCCAAACTCAGAAGCGTACTCTGAAGTCCTCAGCTAAATGGTACTCAAATTGTATAAAGACGAACGGCGCTGAGCTCTAGAAGCTTTGCTGAGCTCAAGGAAAAATTAAACGCACCCGAATTGGATGCGTTTAACAAAATGGCTGAAGCGCTAAAGTTGATTGCTCGATATTTTAATTATATACTGCTGCTCAATTAAAGCCAGAAGCTGAAGTATAAATAGATCCCTAAGACAGATCCCAATACGATTACGGTTCCTATAACATCCCAGTGATTCCAACTAGCACGGATTTCCTTTTTGTCTTCGTCAGTTAAAGTATCGAAGGATAGTCCCGCGGTTTGTGGTGCATCTTTGTCTTGAGTTATTAGGGATACCACGATCATTATAATTGCACTTACAAGTAAGAGTACGCCTGAATAATAAAGGAAATTAAAGTCCGCGAGATCTTTCAAGAATCCCGTGGCGTCTGCGGATCCAGCAAATCCTTCAACCAGCAATTTGGAAATTCCTAAGGTGAATCCTGAGATTAAGCCGACGAATGCCCCGGTAGAATTGGTCTTCTTCCAAAAGATTCCGAGCAGAAATACTGCAGTTATCGGCGGAGCTAAATAGCCTGACACCTGTTGGAGATATTTGTAGATTCCCCCTCCAGCCATTGCTTGCATAATGGGAATCCAAATGATTCCACAAACAACGATTACAGCTGTGGCAATTTTGCCAATTTTCAAGTAATGCTTCTCACTTTTATTTGGGTTTAATTTACTATAAATATCCAAAGTGAATAGGGTAGAGCATGAGTTAAAAAGTGAAGCAAGTGAACTCATGAGCGCTGATAAAAGACCTGCAACAACAAGTCCTCTCAAGCCTACGGGCAGGAGTGTGGAAACCATTGTAGGGAATACTTGGTCGCCATCAATGCCTCCAGCTTTAAACGGTATTTCTAGAAATCCTTTTTGATGTAAGGCATAGCCGATCAAGCCTGGTATTAGGAATATAAAGATCGGCCATAATTTTAAAAATCCACCCCATAAAGCACCACGGCGCGCATCTTTAAGACTCCTAGCCGCAAGAGTTCGTTGCACGATGTATTGGTCAGTACACCAATACCAAATACCAACAGCAGGTGAGGCAATAAGAATACCAAGCCAAGGGAAATCATTATTTTTCCACCAAGGGATCC
Organism: uncultured Puniceicoccaceae bacterium; assembly: GCA_913045955.1. Taxonomy (GTDB): domain Bacteria; phylum Verrucomicrobiota; class Verrucomicrobiia; order Opitutales; family Coraliomargaritaceae. Next base: position 2,164 of record CAJWRZ010000052.1, on the reverse strand, counting down.
CTTCTTGAACGATCGGTCTCCAAAGTTTGAACTGCTCCTTATTCTCGCCTAATATAGATTTTAATTCTCCCCAACCGCCCAACAAATCCAATCCGATGATCGTGATGAAAAATGAGCCAATAACTAAAACAAATGCTTGTAGCACCTCAGTATAAAGCACCGCTTTCAAACCTCCAAAAACAGTGTAAATTCCCGTGAGTACAACCGTGGTAATCGCACCGACCCAGAATGCATTCTCTGGCGACCCAAAGGTGTCCGGTAGTAAGGTCATGAAGACCAATGCCCCTGCGTATACAGTCACTGAAACTTTAGTGAACACATAGGCGATTAAGCTGACGATGGAAAGTGTCCACCTTGAGCGACTATCAAAACGGCGCTCTAAAAATTCAGGCATCGTGTAGACTCCGCTTTTATAATAAAAAGGTACAAATACCCAAGCCAGTATGACCATTATCCAGGCATGTAACTCATAGTGGGCCATCGCCATTCCTGATATAGCCCCATTGCCAGCGAGACCAACTATGTGCTCCGAACCAATGTTTGAGGCGAAGAGTGAAGCACCTACAATATACCATGGAGCATGTCGGCCCGCTAAAAAGTAATCTTTAGTATCCTCCTGTTTTCTCGATGACCACCAAGCAATGGCAGCCAACATAATAAAATAAAATCCAACGATGTTCCAATCAAGTAGTTGCATAAATTATGGGGTTAAAAGGTTTTGAAATGAATCTAAGTTGTAATAAGCGCATTTCTTTAAACGTAAAAAAAAGCGTTTAGTAAAGCCACAATAGATCAATTCCAGTTTTATTTCTAATTTTTTTGGGTTATTTATTTAGGGTAAGTTTGGTAGAATTTTCTTAATAAAATATAAAATACTAAGACGTATTTAACTATAACTACACGAAGTAATAATTTAGTGTTCTGCTACTGCTTTTATTGGACTTATTGAATCTGGGTAGTTTTCACTTATATCAATGATCTGAATTTCCTTTTTAAGTAGTATTTCTATCATTTTAGAGCGGGATCTTTCTTCTGTTGAAGCAATTATATCGATTTTTTTCACCAGCTCCTTGGGAATTGATATCGTTACAGTTCGTGTGTAGCTTGTGCGTTTTTCTGTCATAATAATTTAGGATAATATTTATTAGTTTTTAATATATTTTATTGACACTTAATTTAATTGCTAATTTATATATCGTTATGTTAATTGAAGTTTTTATTGAGGAGGATGTTTTAGCTAAGCTTGAAATTATTGCCGCAAACAATGCGCGTAGTTTAGAGGAAGAAATTACATCCCTGTGCAAGCAGGGGGTTTCTAAGCATGACGATAATGCTTCTGGTCTCTTGTAGCGCGTAATGTATAGTTGAAAATTCAAATATCTAATCGTGATTGGGTGTTTAGAAATGAGTGATGAGTATTAGGTTACTTATTGGCTTACTTTTCAGTTTGCATATTGTAACATTTACAAGAGCAACAGTTCTTAAGCTTTATTCCTTCAAAAAGCATTTTTCTGCTTTTTGTGCCTTCTTTTTCCTTTGTTACCTCACTTATACCATTCTAGCTGTTAAATTAGATGAGTATCGACGCAATGCTGTGGTCAGTTATTTGAACTTATTTAGGTCATGCTTATTTCATACTTCTTTCAGCTAATGGATGTATAGGTATTTTAGTAATTAGCTATGAGCTGATTCAAATTCCATATAATTTGAGTATAATGAATAAACTCGCGGTCATTTAGCATATCCCAAGGCTGACTATTCTAGGCAATTCTGGGTATGTTGGGGTTGAAGTAGTCCATGAACTTGGTTAGTTTTAGTTGATTATGCTTTTATCCTCATATCAATAATGGCGATAAAAATCTACGGATAGCCGATAAACTTTAATCTTACGGTATTCCAGGAAGTAGTGTCCTTGAAGTGACGCATTTAGACACATTAAGATTCCCTACTAAGACAAAATAAAAGCCTCTAATCCTTTTGGAATAGAGGCTTAAAAGTGGAGCCACCTGTCGGGATCGAACCGACGACCTGATGATTACAAATCAACTGCTCTACCAGCTGAGCTAAGGTGGCTAGGTAAATTAAATATTGAACTGTTTGGTACTGGATCGGGGACTCGAACCCCGAACCAATTGATTAAGAGTCAACTGCTCTACCAATTGAG
>CAJWRZ010000051.1 GCA_913045955.1 uncultured Puniceicoccaceae bacterium | reverse complement strand
TTAATGATTGGGGTTTTTGTAGAGCCGACATACGGTCCTACTATAGCCGGGATCACATTATTCTCGATGCACTTTGTCGGCTTACTTTTTGCAACGCCCATTGCTTATATTCTCAATAAATCTATCCAAAGAAAAAAAGTAGCGATGCCTTTTGTGATGGAATTGCCTAGATATCGAATCCCAAATTTTAAAAGTATGCTCGCACGGGTTTATGAAAGTGGCTCTTCCTTTATTAAAAACGCTGGTACCTTCATTTTCTTTATTACGATCGTTATTTGGGCTTTATTCTACTTTCCAAGGCCGGCTTCAATTGAAAATGATATTATAGCTCAACCTTACAGCGAAACACTCAGCGCAGAGGTATTAGAGTCAAAGATTGATGCAGCCTATTTGGAAAATAGCTTTGGGGGCCGGTTAGGCAAAACCCTCCAACCGATATTTGATCCCGCAGGCTATGACTGGAAAATCACCGTGGCTGTATTAGCAAGCTTTCCAGCTAGAGAAGTGATTATCGCCACCTTTGGAATACTTTACTCACTGGGCGGTGAAATGGACGAAGAGTCAAGGGACCTAAGAGCGTCTTTGAAGAACACAACCTGGGATACGGGTAAACGCGCGGGCACACCCGTATTTAATTTGCCTGTAGCTTTCTCAATCATGATCTTTTTTGCACTATGCATGCAATGCGGTGCGACCGTTGCGATTATCGCCCAAGAATTAGATTGGTCATGGGCCATAGGCAGCTTCATAGGGCTGACCGCAATTGCTTGGATTGCTGGAGTTCTCACCTACCAAATCGGCATGCTTCTGATATGATATTGATCGATCAAATAGCCGTAATTAGTATAATCACAGTTTCGATTTGGATTTTAATAAAGCGCTTTAGAAGAAAGAAGAAAGGTTCATCCTGCGCATGCGGCACGAAGTGCAAGCCGAAGAAACTTTAAAAAGCCCGCTTCAATAAGACACTTGGAAAGCCAAGGCTTTATATTAAGCGGAGTTCTAATTAGATCTAAGCTGGAGCGCCCACGGGCGGTTCTCCAGTAAGACCTTCGTCATTGCTGGGTACTTCGGTAGCATCGGATTGCTTCTGCTCCACTTCTGTTTTAGGTTCCTCCGCTTCTCGCTTTATAATTGGAGAACGAATTTCACCAAATTCGATAATTTCATTAACATGAACGCCTTCAATAGTTTCATGTTCTAGCAAAGCTTCAGCGCATACATTTAAGGCATTACGGTTCTCGTTTAAAATATCGAGGGCACGTTTATGTTGCTCTACAACTATAGCATGAATCTTACGATCAATTTCTATAGCCGTTGACTCACTATAGTTTTGGGAGCGTTGTATTTCTTGACCAAGAAATACATGGTCTTTATTTTCGCCGAAAGCTACGGGACCGAGTTCGGTCATACCCCAATCACAGACCATATGACGGGCTGTTTTAGTCACCATTTTAATATCTCCGGAAGCACCACTTGTGATATCCCCCATAACAATTTCTTCTGCGCACCTGCCACCCATTCCGCAACATATTTGGTTGAGAAGACGACGTTTCGAATGATTCAAAATATCCTTCTTAGGCATAAACATTGTCGAACCCAGACTGGATCCTCTTGGAATTATCGTAACCTTGTGAACAGGCAAATGACCATCATCCACCAACGCCTGCACAACCGCGTGCCCTGCCTCATGGTAGGCAGTTATTTTTCGGTCTTCATCATCCATTAATTTTCTTCGCTCTCGGCCAAAGGAAATTTTATCGCGGGCTTCATCAATGTCCTGCATCTCAACAATATTTTTGTTGTGACGCGCCGCGATCAACGCGCCTTCATTTAATAAATTAGCTAAATCCGCACCGGAAAATCCAGGTGTATTTCGGGCAACGTGCTCTAGGTTTACTTCCTCAGATAAAACGATCTTTTTAGAATGAACTTTCAATATTTCTGTACGACCATTTAAGTCCGGAAGATCGATCATAACTTGCCTGTCAAATCGGCCCGGTCTAAGTAAAGCACTGTCAAGAACATCAGGGCGATTAGTCGCTGCGATAATGATCACGCCTTCATGACTTTCAAAGCCATCCATTTCCACGAGTAAGGAATTAAGAGTCTGCTCACGCTCGTCATTGCCGCCGCCTACGCCGGCACCTCTTTGCCTGCCTACCGCGTCGATCTCATCAATAAAGACTATGCAAGGGGCATTTTTTCGACCTTGTTCGAACATGTCTCGAACTCGAGCCGCACCCACACCGACGAACATTTCAACAAAGTCCGATCCACTGATTGAATAAAATGGAACATCGGCTTCACCGGCAACAGCTTTGGCTAACAGTGTCTTACCAGTCCCTGGAGGGCCCACCATCAAGACACCTTTAGGAATTTTACCGCCAATATTTTGAAATTTCTTGGGATCTTTTAAAAAGTCTACAACTTCGCCTACTTCTTCTTTGGCTTCATCGCATCCAGCAACGTCTTTAAAGGTGATCGCATCATTATCGCGTGTCAGCATCTTGGCTTTACTTTTGCCAAAACTCATGGCACCACGGCCCGCACTTTTAAGTTGGCGAACGAATAGAAAATACAGCAGTGCGACGATTAAAATAAAAGGCAGGAAGCTCACCAAGATATCTTGGAACATCGTGCTTGATTGCTTTTCAGTAAAGTAATTCCTCAATAGCAAAAAATCTGCTTCGGTTAAACGACCTTGGGCAACAAAGCGTTGACCTCCCGTTGATCCTTCTTCCGAAGACGAAAGGTCGTTACTTGAGCCATCACTACGGAATATCCCTTCAATCGTATAGCCTTCGCGGCCAAAAGATACATTGGGTTTAATAACACCATCCCAAGCAGCGATCTCGCCCGCCTCAACTTTTTCGATTACTTCACTAACCGTAAGGTATTGCTGAGATTGTCCAATATTAGGCTGTGCATTCCATAAAGCTGCGATTGCCCCTAAAATCAATAGGTAGACAATTAACATGCGTGGCTGGAAACGCTTCGGGGGCGTAGCCTTCTTGTTATCTGAATTAGGATTTTTAGAATTATTGTCGAACATTTGAATTTAAATTTGTTTCTCGATCACTATAAGTCAATAGCGCAACCGCTTTCTCTAAATAGTAAAAAAGCATCTTACCTATTATCTATCCATATTTCGCGCTTGTTCATTACAAGAAATTTTTCCCCAATTGAAAATTTTTCTCTAAAACGCTCTCCATAAATAGCTTCCATAATTTTTTCTTGAAGCGTAGCGCTGACTTCTTGGTTAGGGATTAATTTCCGAAGCCAATAAAAAAATGCACGCCGTGTCAGCGACTGACTCTCGTTTCGTAAGCAAATGCGGTCCAAGCGAGGCTCGAGAGAGAAGCAAGCACCCAAGCGCTCTTTTGCTAGGGTATTGAGCAGATCGGAATCCTCTTCTAATAATCGACGACTGCGACTCGCACCTTCAGAAACATTACGCTTCATCGCTTCGGACAAGAGCGGGATAATTGTATGCCTCAGCTTATTACGAATAATTGATTGGTCTTCATTGGAGCTATCTTCACGCCACTGAATATTAAAGGCCTTTAATTGGTCCTCAATATGACTTGAGGATAAATGAAGAACTGGGCGAATGTGGGTTGGGTAGCTTGGGAAATAGTGGATGGGTCTAGGCGCAATCAAGCCCTCTAAAGCTGAACCCCGCCCAAGTCGCTGGATTTGCGTCTCAAGGATATCGTCGTTTTGGTGTCCAAAAGCAATGGCGTCTGCATTGATCTCAGCCGCGCATGCTCTTAGAAACGAAATCCTCTCCGATCGAGCATGGGTCTCTGTTTGGGTGATCTCCTGACTTTGGCTATTCTCGCTATAAAAAGGGATAGCCAGTCTTTGTGCTAATGCTTGAACAAATCGGCAATCTTCATTGGACGCTTCGGCTCTCCATTTGTGGTTAAAGTGCGCCACTGAAATATCTAAGTTTAAAGTAGATCTATGGGCGCATAAAAGTATCAGGGTGAAAACTGAGTCGGCGCCCCCCGAGCAAGCTACTAAGACTCGGCCCCTCTGCTCGCTCGATAAAAAAGTAGTGACCGAAGGCTCAATTTTTAGATCACTATCCCTAAATTTTTCTAAAATTGAATTCATAAAAGTTGTACAAAATGTTATTATACTTGAATACTTAGAAACTTAATAGTGAAAATTAACAGGCTATGGACTTATCCTTATTTGATTACCAACTACCCAAAGAGTTAATCGCGCAAGAACCAAGCGAAAAAAGAGCTGAATCGCGATTGATGGTCTACAACCGCTCAAGTGATATAATCGAACATACCCAGTTTAAAAACATCAACCACTATCTGCCTAAAAATGCTCAGCTCTTTAGAAATAAAGTCTCGGTACTTAAAGCCCGGCTCTTTGGCACACGTAAGACCGGTGGCGCGGTAGAATGTCTCTTGCTCAATCCAGCTGAGAATTCTGATACTTGGTGGTGCCTAATTAAACCAGGTAAAAAAACCTTCAACGCTCGCTATTTTGAGAATGCCAATAATTTCGAGGCCGAAGTTCTTAAAACCAACAATAAGGGGCATTATAAAGTGCGATTCACATTGCTCAAAGACAGTTCAGTCATCGAATTAGCGAATCGTTTAGGGAAGATGCCCTTGCCGCCTTATATTCAAAGAGCTCAAAAAGACGCGCGGGATGCGCTCGATTCTGAACGTTATCAAACGGTTTATGCGGATTCTAAAAAGCCACTTGCCGCTGCTGCTCCAACCGCTGGACTCCATTTTACTCACGAGCTGATCGCTGAACTAGAAGCGAGTGGCCATACTTTCCACGACTTAACCTTAAATGTTGGGATTGGTACTTTTCAGCCTATACAAGTTGACAAGATTGAAGACCACAAAATTCATTCGGAATCTTATGAAATATCAGCTCAAACAATCAAGGCACTGCGCACTCCAAAAAATGGGCTGAGAATTGCGGTGGGGACCACAAGTGTTCGAACTATAGAATCTATAATTACTAAATTAAATGAAGAGGACTTCGACATTAAGGATGACGATCCCGCCATATCAGCCGAAACCAATATTTACATCTACCCGCCTGCTGAATTCAAGGCGGTCGATGCAATGATTACGAACTTTCACCTACCGAAATCTTCCCTTCTTTGTTTAGTGGCTAGTTTTTTAGAACCTAAAGGTACTTCCGGTATAAAAACGCTTAAAAAACTTTACAATGAGGCGATTAGAAATCATTATAAATTCTATTCTTATGGTGATGCATTATTAATACTTTAATACAGCACATTTTCGGTCCAGTTCAGTCATCTCATCCATCCGGTCAGTCATCTCGAACATCCTCTCCCAATGAGCCATAAATTCAAAAAAAAGGAATCCGCTAAGCCCAACGATTCTAGCTTTTTCAATCAAGTAGAACAGAGCGTAGAAGAATACTACCAGCCTCTCTACCGTTTTGCATTCAGCTTAACGAAGAACCCACATGAGGCCTGTGATTTGACCCAACAAACCTTTTTAATCTTCAGTATTAAGGGCGAAAAAATTAAAGATTTTTCAAAGATAAAATCTTGGCTTTTCACGACACTCTATCGGGAATTCTTAGGCATGCGCAGGAAGTATTCCCGGTTCCAGGAATTTGATTTCCAAACTTTCGAAGTTGAAGACCGAAGCCAGCGACCACTCTACATCATTAAACAGGAAGAATCTCTTTCCATTTCTACTTCACTTAAAAAAATCGAATCCATTTATCGTGAAGTCATCATCCTCTACTATCTAAAGGACCTATCCTATAAAGAGATATCTGATGTTTTAAATATTCCGATTGGCACTGTAATGTCACGCTTATCAAGAGGCAAAAAACAGTTAAAATCCATTATGAAATTCAAACAATTAGCAACCGAAAACACCAACACCAATGAACTCAAACCAAGCGACAAAGCTTACAAAAATATTAAGCGACACAAAAAAGAGTAAACACAAGGAACTGATAGAAACAATTACGGATAATGGGCAATTTTTAGAATTGTTCAATGAGTCCGATATGGATCATTTCGCATTTGAAAAAGCGTTAAGTGAACACTTTCAGTCGATTGAAGTTCCTTCCACCCTTAAAGGTTCCATCATGAGCTCTATTAAGGAACGTATTGCGCACAATAAGCAGTACAAAACCCTATAAACCCGTACCCTTCCGTAACTGGATCTACCTTCTTATTTGTATGAACAATCTAAAACCTATGATGGTATTGATATATTCAGTAGTGCTTTCTCTATTGTCTAGTCATGCCTTAGCCCAGTCATCCGACCTCCAAGTCTATTCAATTGACGCTTCACACTCGTCTATAGAATTTTCAATTCGCCATTTCGTAGCAAAGACAAATGGGAATTTCAGCGATTTCCAGGGAGTGATTAAAGTTGATCCAGAAAACCACCAAAACAATTACACCGAAGCGTCTATCTTTATCAAAAGCATCGATACAGATAGCAAAAAAAGAGACGCACACTTACAAGAGCCGGATTACTTTAACAGCGAGAAAAGCCCTGTCATTGAATTCAAATCGACCCGCTGGGACGAAACGGATACAGAAAATATTTTCTCGGTTAAAGGTGACCTAAGCATGAACGGAATTACTAGAAATATAACATTAGAGGTAGAGCTTTTAGGCATGGGTCCGGGAATGCATGGGAAATCCCTTTCTGGATGGGAAGGCACGACTACGATTGACCGCACCCAATGGAACATCATGGGAGGCATTGGCGCTGTAGGCGAATCCGTAGATATCCGCATCAATATTGAAGCTGTAAAGCAATAGTCAGATAGTTAGAAATCCCGTTAGTCCATTAATCTGACAGCCCGATAGCTTTTCCCTGCCCAGTTTAAGAATTCAAAGGACTTGATCTGATTAAGCCTAATTTTATTTGAATTGAGGCAGACCTGAGCTTCAACAATTTGAAAAGCAAAACATTTGGTCTACAACACTCAAACTGTATGTGACCGCGGTATCTGACCTTAAGACATTTTTCCCCAAGCGGACTGCGTGAAAACCCTTATCCTTAAAGGCAAGGTATTCTCGCTCAGAAAAATCGCCTTCAGGGCCAACCGCTAAATGGACTTCTGTTTGCTTGATTAAATTTCCTTGAATCACTTCATGGATGCTCGCACTTCCCTCCTGTAAACTAGCCACTAGCGAAAGATTGTCCAAGGCTGTTTCCGGCTGCTTTAAATAATCTTCTAATTTGCATATGGGCGCAATTTCTGGAGCGAAGAAGCAACCGCTTTGTTTACAGGATTCGATTATGGCTGAATTCCATTTATCGAGTTTTTCTTTAGATTGTTTTGCGTCAAAAATAAAGGCGCTATGCTCACTGAATACTGGTTGAATTTTTTGAATGCCGATTTCAACACAGGCTTTTAAGATCTGGTCCATCGCTTTTTGCTTAGGAACACTTATGATTAGATTAATGCGCTTCTTTGGTTCATTAAGCCTTTCCTGCTTTTCGACCCATAATTCAGTACGTTTTATATCCGCAGAGACTATTTTGGACCAATAAACACCTCCGCGCCCATCTAAGGCTTGAACGGGATCATTCGCCTTAAGCCTCAAAACTCGGCATAGGTGATGGCTCTCATCTCTATCTAAGATGATTTTATTACCTTCAATAATTGATGAAGGTCTGAGAAACGTTTTGTATCCAGCCATGTATAATAGATTCGATTAAAAAAGAATTAATATGTCGAGTCTGCAGTCGCTATTTTTAATTAGAATTATTCTAATTAAGCTTGTCTTTTTTTAAATTTGAATATCTTAAGAGTAATGGAACTCACTCCAAGATATAAGACACTCTATAATGATGCGCTCGAAAAGTCTTCGCTAAGGCACACCAAGCAACGAGAGCATATTTTTTCTATTATACTAGAAAAAAAAGATCACCCAACCGCGGATGAAATCTTCACCCGCTCCAGAGAAAAAATGCCCAGCATATCACTCGCCACGGTTTATAATTGTTTAGAAACTCTGGTTGAAAGTAGCTTAATTCGCCAAGTAAATTTCGAACGAGAATCCACACGTTACTGCCCTAACCTTCGTCCGCATGCCCACTTCTTATGCAAGCGAACTGGAGCAATCCATGACGTTGACTTGCCTGACTCATTAATCAAGCAGCTCGAAGAGACGCTACCCGAAAATTTTAACCCTGAACATATTGAAATAAACTTCAGTGGCTCAAATAATTCAAACGACTAATTTTAAAAACAACGCTATGCACACACTCGAAATAACTGACCTAAATGTCCAAATAGAGGGCCAACCAATCCTCAAAAACTTCAATCTTACCGTACCTAAGGGCGAAGTTCATGCACTGATGGGCCCTAACGGAACCGGCAAAAGCACTTTAGCTAAAGTAATTGCTGGCCACGAGGATTATGAAGTGACCTCTGGCTCTATAAAAATTAATGGAGAATCTATCTTAGGTAAAGAACCTGACGAGATCAGCCATGCCGGCTTGTTCCTTGCCTTCCAATATCCTTTGGAAATACCAGGCGTGAGTATAGCTAACTTCATTAGAGCAGCCAAACAAGCGCGCCTCCCAGAAGGCGAAGCCCTTAATGCAGTAGAATACTATAAAGAACTTTATGCCAAAATGGACGCACTCAAAATTGATCGCAAATTCACAGCTCGTTCTCTCAATGAAGGCTTTTCAGGAGGAGAGAAGAAACGCTGTGAAGTATTGCAAATGTCCATGCTTGAGCCGAGTTACTGCATTATGGATGAAACGGATTCAGGTCTCGACATTGATGCCTTAAAGGTCGTCTCAGATGGGGTAAATATGATGCGCGGACCCGATAGAGGTTTTCTAATTATAACGCACTACCAAAGACTCTTGGATTACATTGTACCGGATGTCGTGCACATTATGTTCGACGGAAAAATTGTCCACAGCGGTGATGCTAAACTCGCTATGGAACTTGAGTCTAAAGGCTATGATTGGGTTCAAGATACCTACGTGACTGCCGCTCAGTAAAAAGCTCCTATTAATATAAAAAAATTTAAATAAAATGACTGATTCAACCATAAAAGAACAAGAGGAAGCCATCAAGGTCGACTACGAGAAAGGCAACTTTACCTTTCCCGAAGATTACGAATTTGATGCCGGTACAGGCCTGAGCGAAAAAACCGTTGAATACATTTCAAATAT
>CAJWRZ010000050.1 GCA_913045955.1 uncultured Puniceicoccaceae bacterium | reverse complement strand
GAATTATTGTTTTGATAGCTTATGCGATCCAAGATCATATGATGGCTGGCTGGATCGATGAGGATCCTCAAGGTGAGGACGATAAAGGCTTTAAAAGAAAGCTCAATAAACTCCTTAAAAACCCACGTGCATTTTTTGCAGATTCAAAAGTTCCAGCTTTTAGAATCTTTAAGAGTTTATTTAAGAAAAAATAGTCAGCAGTATTTTTATGAATTCTTTTAAGCAACGAATTGAAGCCTTTAAAGAGGTTTTATCAGCGCTTAAAATAAAATCGCGGGTTATTTTTGCCTTGGTATTAAGAGAGACCCGTACAACTTTTGGAAATTCTAGTTTAGGCTATGTTTGGGCGATACTGACCCCGGCAATTGGAGTTGCGTTACTCGTGGTAATTTTTGCCTTTGCTTCACGGCAACCTCCGTTTGGACAGAGCTTAGCCTTATTTTTTGCAACAGGCTTTCTCTCTTATGAATATTACAATAAGTTAGCTAATAGTTTAATGACGGTCATTGATGCCAACAAGGCACTACTCTTATATCCAGTGGTTACCCCAACAGCCGCCATCTGCGCCCGGTTTATACTGATTTCTATAACCTATCTTTTGATCATGTTTATTTTCTACGGCACCTTAGTTTTATTTGGGTTAGCTGATTTGCCTGCTTATCCTATTCAACTTTTATGGGCTTTCTTTACAATCGGTCTTCTAGGCTTAGGTGTTGGGGTTTTTAATTGTTCAATGATAATATTTTGGGATTCTTGGCGCCAAATATTTCAAATTATAAATCGGCCCTTATTTTTCATTTCAGGGATTTTCTTTATTCCTAGTTTGCTTCCAGAAAGAGCCTTGGGTTTTTTAAAATGGAATCCGGTTTTGCATTTAATCGAGTGGGTGCGTACGAGCTATTATCCGAATTACGACAGCCGGGTCCTAGATAAGATCTATGTCCTCTCTATTGCCTTTATATTAATTGCCTTGGGCTTATTAGGTGAACGCTACTTCCGGAATAAACGTAGTTAATATGATTGAGCTAAAAAATATCTATAAGGCTTATAATTTAAGTGGGATTCATAAGCAAATTTTCGAAGGCTTGAACTTTAAATTCTCCCCAGATCGGAATTACGCGCTTTTAGGGTCCAATGGCGTTGGCAAGTCGACACTGCTCAGGCTTATCGCGGGGGCGGAAAGCCCTGATCATGGAAAAGTAATCCGAAAAGGTAAAGTCTCTTGGCCTATGGGTTTTTCTGGTGGCTTCAATGGAAGTATGACCGGCATAGAGAATTTGAAATTTGTTGCGCGTATCTATGGGAAAGATCCCAATGCGATTATTGATTCAGTTAATGAGTTTTCAGAGTTAGGGAATTCGATGAAGTTACCCATAAAAACCTATTCATCAGGAATGCGAGCAAGACTTGCTTTCGGGCTAAGCTTAGCGATCGATTTCGACTGTTATCTAGTCGACGAGGTTATTGCGGTGGGGGATAGCTCTTTTCAAAAAAAGAGTAAAAAAGCCTTCCAAGAAAAATTTGATAAATCATTCCTCATCATGGCATCCCATTCTGCGGATATTATGAAAGATTACTGTGATTGTGGTCTACTTTTAGATGATAATGGAGTCCATTTTTACGATACAATTGAATCAATGCTTGAAGCCTATCAAAAGAATAAGTAACGATAATAGATCGTAATGAAATTATCCCTATTTTTAGTTACTTTTACCTACCACTTTTTTTCTCAAATTGCCTATGCTGAGGAATCTCGGCCGCTTTATTTAGATTCTGAAGTTGCTTATGAGCTTCGCTTAGACGATCTAATGGCTCAAATGTCCCTCGAGGAGAAGGTTGGTCAAATGTGCCAGTATGTCGGTCTAGAGCATCTTGGGGCTAATATTAAGGTGATGAATCAAGAAGATATTCTTAGTAGCGATTCAGAAGCCTCCTATGAAGGTTTTAAGATTAAGGATATTGCGGATATGGTGGTTGATGGAAAAATTGGCTCTTTCCTCCATGTGCTGAAAGCGGATGAGGCGAATATGATCCAAGCTTTAGCCCTTAAGTCCCGTTTAAAGATCCCCGTACTGATAGGCATTGATGCGATCCACGGCAATGGCTTGGTCTATGGTACGACCGTTTATCCATCGCCGATCTCTATAGCGGCGACCTTCACTGATGAATACGCTTTTAGAGTGGCTCGTGAGACAGCTCTTGAAATGCGTGCTACGGGTTCTCACTGGGCCTTTACGCCTAATGTAGATATAGCACGTGATCCAAGATGGGGCAGGGTCGGTGAAACCTTTGGAGAAGATCCTTATTTGGTGGGTAATTTAGGGGTTGCGACGATCCGCGGTTTTCAAATGGGTGACTATACGGGCACAGATAAAGTGATCGCCTGCGCCAAGCATCTAATCGCTGGATCAGATCCGGTTAACGGGTTGAATTTTGCCCCAATGGATATCTCCGAACGAAGTCTTAGGGAGCTCTATCTGAAGCCCTATAAACGCGCTGTGGAGGAAGGTGTCTACAGTATCATGTCGGCGCACAATGAGATCAACGGTGTTCCTTGTGTGATGAATAAAATGCTCATGGAGGATATCGTCCGTGGTGAGTATGGTTTTGAAGGCTTCTATGTCAGTGATTGGATGGATATTGAGCGCTTAGAGAAATTACACTTTGTTGCCGATTCACTGAAAGAAGCCTGTTTCTTGGCGGTGGATGGTGGCACCGATATGCACATGCATGGGCCACATTTCCTAGAGATGATTTTAGAGCTTCATGATGAAGGGCGTATCTCCGAAGAACGCATCAACCAAGCGTGTAGTAAAATCTTAATGGCCAAATTTAAATTAGGGCTCTTTGAAAATCCTTTTGTTGATTTAGACGCTATTGATGAAGTCGTTTTTAACGAGTCCCATCAAGAGACGGCTTTGGAAATAGCGCGTAAATCAATCGTTCTGTTGAAGAACGATCAAGTCCTTCCGCTGAAGGATCAAAGGTCCCAAAAAATCTTAGTCACCGGCCCCAATGCGAATAACGTGACGATCCTTGGCGACTGGACTTTTGATCACCCAGAAGATCGTGTAATTACAATTTATGAAGGCTTAAAGAGCTTGGGATCAGCCGAAGGACACCAAGTGGACTTTTATGATTCAAATGAGGATATACGAACCCTCTCAAAAAGCGATATAGCGAGGGCTACTCGTAAAGCGCGCAAATACGATACAATCTTTGTCGTAGTTGGGGATAATTCCATGAGACTTTTAGGCAATGATAAGAAAACCTCAGGCGAGAATGTGGCTCGTACAGAGATTAACCTTGCAGGCAATCAACTCGAGCTGGTTCAAGAACTTCATAAATTAGGTAAAAAGCTCGTGGTCATTTACGTGAATGGAAAGCCGATCGGAGAGCCATGGATTGAAGAAAACATCCCAGCGATCGTCGAGGCTTGGGAGCCTGGAAGCTTTGGTGGTCAAGCCGTGGCCGAGGTTATTTTTGGAGCGGTGAATCCTAGTGGTAAATTGCCGATTACTTTCCCAAGAAGCTCCGGTCATTTACAAATGATTTATAATCACAAGCCTTCATTTCATTTCAAAAAGTACGCCTTTAATGAGGTCAGCCCACTGTATCCTTTTGGTCATGGTTTAAGTTATTCGAAATTTGAATATTCAAATCTAAAGCTCACTCAAAAGGAATCGGATGGAAGTTCCACAATTAACCTGACTGTAGAAATTAAGAACAATAGTGACTTTGATGGTGAAGAGGTGGTGCAAGTCTATTTCAGAGATGAAGTGAGCCAAGTGACGCGCCCAGTAAAAGAACTCGTCGATTATAGAAGAGTCTTAATCAAGGCACAAGAGACTCAGATAGTATCCTTCGAAGTGCCACATGAGAAATTAGCCTATTTGAATGCGGCAATGGAGTGGGTTGTTGAGCCCGGTACTTTCAATTTTATGGTTGGCGGATCATCCGGGGATGATCACTTGCTCACTGAGACTATAGAAGTAGAAAAAGGCTTAATGCTAGACTGATCAATGGATTACTTCCTAGGCATCGATGTAGGTACGGGTAGCGCCCGGGTCGGTCTTTTTGACAAAACCGGATCGCTCATAGCTCATGCGGTTGAGCCAATTAAGACCTGGAAGCCTCAGCCGGATTTTGTCGAACAATCTTCCGAAGATATTTGGTCCTGTATCTGCAAGTGCACCCAAGCCTTACTAAGAGAGTCTGAGCTCAGCCCTGATTTAATTAAGGGCATCGGCTTTGATGCAACATGTTCACTGGTTCTAGTGGATAAAGAAGGTGCTCCGGTCTCCGTTGACCCTGAGGGAGCGGATCAAAAAAATATTATCGTTTGGATGGATCATCGTGCCTTAGAGCAGACTCATTTCATCAATAGCTTTAAAGATAAATTTGATCTTTTTAAATTTGTTGGAGGTCAGATATCTCCAGAGATGCAAATGCCCAAATTACTCTGGCTGAAAAAATATTTATCAGAGTCTTGGGCCCGGACAGAATATTGTTTTGATTTGCCTGATTATTTAACCTTCAGAGCGACTGGTTCAGCCGCACGATCTTTATGTTCGCTGACTTGTAAATGGACCTATAATAAAAATACCAATACCGATACCGATACGGGTACCGATACTGGTTCTGGATGGGATCTTGAATTTTTAAAGGCGATCGGTTTAGAGGATTTAGCTTCGAATGATTTTAAGCGTATCGGCCCTAATGCCTCGCAGATTGGATCAAGAATTGGCGAAGGACTCAGCGAAAGCGCCGCTCAAGAAATGGGACTTAAGCAAGGGACGCCGGTGGGAGTTTCAATTATAGATGCCCATGCCGGTGGTATTGGGATGATCGGTCTAAGCGAAGAAGATGAAGGCAAAGGTCTGGATAAAAGCCAAGGCTCCGTCGATTTAGATAAACGCTTGGCGTTAATCGGTGGTACTTCTTCCTGTCACATGGCTGTTTCTAAGGAAGCGCGTTTTATCCCAGGAGTTTGGGGTCCCTATGATTCAGCCATGGTACCTGGATTGTGGCTCAATGAAGGCGGGCAATCAGCGACTGGAGCATTGGTCGACCATGTGATCAATTGCCATGGAGCCTATTCCGAAGCCCAATTAAAGGCTCAAGAAAAAAACGTATCGATTTACGAATACTTAAACCATTTATTAGAGGACATATCAGGAGGAGGAAGTGGACTTGATCAATTAACTCAGTCGCTCCATGTGTGCCCTTATTTCCACGGGAACCGATCCCCGAGGGCGAATCCTGAGCTTACAGGGATGATCAGCGGATTAAAGCTTTCTGCTAGTTTGAATGATCTAGCGCTCTTATATTTAGCCACAATCCAAGCGATTGCTTATGGGACGCGTCATATAATCGAAGCGATGAATGAAAAAGGTTATGCCATTGATACTTTAATCTGTTGCGGCGGGGGCACAAAAAACCCGATATTTTTGCAGCAGCATGCCAATATCACCGGCTGCCGTTTGATCCTGCCTAAAGAATCCGAATCCGTGCTTTTAGGTGCCGCGATGTTAGGCGCTGTTGCCTCTGAATCATTCGCTGATTTGCAAGAAGCGATGCGAGCAATGTCTCATAAAGGAAGTTCAATTGAAGTGGAGCCATCGGTTCAAGCTTACCATGATAAAAAGTATCAAATTTTCCATAAACTCTATACTGATCAAATCGAATATGATAAGATCATGAAGTCTTAAGCTCACACCCTAATTTAACATGAATAATACTGTTTTACTGATCGCAAGTGGAGACCTTCGTTTGAGTGCGAACCAAAATTGTTGGGAGGCTCAAAAAACAATGGAGCAATCTTTATCAAAGGTGACTGAAGCCTTAGGCTATAAAATTGAACGAGCGCATGCTTATGATCCGATTAATCAGCATGGCTTTATCGCAAGTCAGAGAGAAGGGATGGATATATTCTCCAAAATTGATCGCACCATGCCCATCATCGTGGCGGAGGCAGTTTGGCAATATTCGCACCATGTGCTGGCCGGTTTGATTTCACATAGAGGGCCTATTTTAACTTTAGCAAATTGGAGTGGAACTTGGCCAGGTCTTGTTGGTATGTTGAACCTGAATGGCTCTTTAACTAAAGCCGGCGTTGCTTATTCGAGCTTATGGAGTGAAGACTTTGAAAATGATCCTTTATTTGAAAAACAATTCAAGAACTGGCTCGAGCAGGGCGCGGTGTCTCAGGATACAAGCCAAGTAAAACCTTACGATCAATCGACATCACTCAGTTCGGATAGTTTAAAAATAGTTGATTCCATCGTCGCTGATTTGGACCAGAATAAAGCAATACTGGGGGTCTTTGATGAATTCTGTATGGGGATGTACAACGCAACTATACCCGACGAATTACTCTTCAAAATGGGTGTTTATAAAGAAAGACTCAGCCAGAGTGCTTTATATGCGGGGATGAAAAATGTTTCGGAGGCCGAGGCTCAAGCTGTATTTGAATGGATTGAGTCTAAAGGATTTAATTTCCACTTTGGAGAAGATGAAAGTACTGAACTGACCCAAGCTCAAGTTATCGAGCAATGTCGTATGTACATTGCAGCTTGTAGAATTGGTGCTGAGTTTGGTTGTGATGCCATTGGCATTCAGTATCAGCAAGGGCTCAAAGATATCTGCCCAGCTTCCGATTTAGTCGAAGGGATGCTCAACAGTTCCGATAGACCGCCGGTCAAAGACGAAAATGGAAAAGTGATTTTCGAAGGGGAGCCGTTCACTCATTTTAATGAAGTCGATGAATGCTGTGGTTTAGATGCCTTGATCACTAAGCGTCTCAACAAAGCCTTAGGCGAACCTTTAGAAATTACGCTTCATGATTTAAGGTGGGGTGACTTCGATCCAACGGGGACCACCGATCAATATGTTTGGGTTCTATTAATCAGTGGCGCAGCTCCCATAGAACACCATATAGGAGGCTGGAAAGGAAGTCATGGATACCGTCAGCCTGCGATGTATTTTCCTAAAGGCGGCAGTACCTTGCACGGGGTTGCTAAGGTGGGTGAAATTATCTGGAGCCGTATTTATATCGAAGAGGGTCTTTTGAGAATGGATATTGGGCTTGGCGGAGTGATTGAACTACCTGAATCCGAGACTCGCCGTAGACTCGAGGAGACAACGCCTCAGTGGCCGATCATGCATGCCGTTACTTATGGCGTCTCCAGGGATCAAATGATGGCACGCCACAAAGCCAATCACCTCAATGTCGTTTACTCAAAAAATGAAGCCTCTGCATTAAAATCCTTAATGGCTAAAGCGGAATTAGCCCAAAAACTAGGAATTGAAGTCTTCATCTGCGGCACCCAAAAAGAGGGTAGCATAATTGAATAATTTTTAGAGAATCACCTCGCAAATCAAAATATCATACAATGAAATCTATTTTATATCTTATAATATCTTTACTAATTACCATACCACTCTCGGCAAAGCCTGCATACCCGGCGGTCATCAAAGGTGCGGATACAGTGGTTTATAAAAATGCTTCCGGCATTGATCTTAAGTTATTTATTCTAAAACCGGAATCATGGTCCGCGTCGGATAAAAGACCTGCAATCGTATTTTACTTCGGTGGGGGCTGGCATGGCGGCTCTCCAAGTCACTTTGAGTCTCACGCTAACTACTATGCAGACAAAGGTTTCGTGACCTTTTTAGTGGATTATCGAGTGCGCTCAAGGAATAATACACCAGCAATCCGCGCAGTTGAAGATGCCCAAGATGCTTTCGCTTATGTTAGAAAGCATGCTGAAGATTTCGGAATTGATCCTCAAAGAATGATTGCCTCAGGTGGATCAGCGGGTGGTCATTTAGCGGCAGTCCTTGGCACAATTAAAGATAAGCGCAACGGAGATTTATCGGAGCCCAATGCTATGGTCCTTTTTAATCCGGTCTGTGTTGTTCAAGGAGAGAAAATGACCCTTCGTCGCCTCGGAGTTCCGGCAGAAGAAATCTCGCCTTATCACCATATCCATGCGTCAAGCCCGCCCTCTATTATTTATCACGGAACTGACGATACAGTAGTTCCCTATAAAAGTGCGGAAATGTTTCATGAGAAGATGATTGAGCAGGGGAATGTATCTATGCTCGTTCCTTTTGAAGGAAAGGGGCATGGTTTCTTTAATCGCAATAAGCAAAACGCCAAAAGCGATTATCATAAAACATTAAAACTAACCGACGCTTTCTTTTACAAACTAGGTTGGGCATCAGCCGATCGCTAAATTAATATCGACCTCTAGGAGATTCATATTAATTTCATATTTAAGCTCCCGTAGTTCAATGGATAGAACCCCAATTTCCTAAACTTTGATGCCATCGTCGCTAACCCGCATCAGTATTGAAACAGACATCGAATCAAATCTTTTTTGCGGCAAGCTATCATCTTTAGACCATTTTGGGCTAATGTTAATAACTTTTAGCTAATGTTAATAACTTTTGCTTGCAGAAATCGATTTTTTTTATACCCACTATTTCAAGTGAAGTTTTACCCCCTAGCTATTATACTTTCCCTTGCTTGTTCCCTAAACGCCATTTCAATCGTTAATTATGAATTAGTTGAAGGGTCTTTTTCATGGGAAGATGCAAAACTAGACGCCGAATCAAGAGGTGGTACTTTAGCTATTTTAGATACAGATGAAAAAATGACTCAAGCGTATAATTATCTAATGACTGAATTAGACTTTTGGTCCCAAAATGATCTATGGTTTGGGCTTACTGATGAAGTCACTGAGGGCCAATGGAAATGGATTGATGGCACTGACCTTATATATTCAAATTGGTACGGAACAGGTTTTGGTGCTGAACCCAATAATAACGGTCGACAATTGGGCAGTGACCCTCTCGCTGAAAATTATGCGAGTATTTTCAGAAATGATTATAACCATCACCCTAATGGTGAGTGGAACGATCGTGTTGGATCAACGCAACTATCTTACCTGCTTCAAACTGTCCCAGAGCCTTCAACCTATGCTTTGATATTGGGCGCCATTGCTCTTGGTTTTGCTTTTAGAAGAGGTAAGTAAGGCTTATAAGCCATACCCCTCCCCATTTTTCAAAAAACACAATTCTTCATTCTGCCAGATATGCTTGGGGGTGCTTCCTTTAAAAGTTTGGCGGTTTTGATGGTCTATTTTAATTCTAAGCTAAAACATTCTTTATTAATTTCGTTAAGCCATTCTTTAAGTGGTTCAAAGCCAAAATTCCTATTTTTTAAAATAGCTTTTTTTAATTTGATTAAGTCAATATTCTTTTTTTCTTCGTTATTATATAAGATTATGAATTTGAAGCTATCTATTTCGTAATTAATAGTATTTGGTTCTTTTTCGTTTTTTAAAAGCACTGCTTTTATCAACA
>CAJWRZ010000049.1 GCA_913045955.1 uncultured Puniceicoccaceae bacterium | reverse complement strand
GGCTAGGCGGTGGTATAGGTAGTGCGCTCGCTGAGAAGATTACAGCGTTTGCCTCGGATTCCGGAGTGCTTACTCTCGGATTTTTCATGCAACCTTTTAGTTTTGAGGGGGCACGCTTTAGTTTCAGTGAGTCTATTCGGGATGGATTAAGACCTCATTTGCACGGCCTTTTCTCGATACCTAATGACCTTTTAATACAGGAAGGAGGGAATGATCAAACGGCACTAGTTGGTTTTCAAAAGGGGAATGATTGGATTTTAAATAGCTTAAGGTTAATGATCAATTTATTGTATAAGAAAGGGATTATTGACCAAGATTTGGGTACTTTAAAACGTGTATTCAGTCAGCAGGGAGGTAAATCGTTTTTCGCGGTAAGTGATCAGAATGATCGATTCGAGCTAGAAGGAGATTCAATCGCAGGGTTTGTGGACTCTTTTTTGCTTTGTCCATTATTCCACTTGGAGGTGCGACCAGAGAATTTAGATAATTTACTGATTATAATTAAAGGTGGTCCAGACTTAGAATTGTCAGTTATCCATAAAATTACTTCCGAGATAACGAAGAAATTAAATTTCAAAAACTCTCTTAATGTAGGTGCCTTTATTGATCCTTCTAGCTTGAATTCTTTAGAAGTATGCATCCTAGGGAAAACAGAGATTCATGATACTACTTCAAATGTGAGTCCTTCGAATGATCTTCTCAGTGAGGATCAGGCTGGTGATTCAATGGCTTACTCTAAGAATAATTCAGAGCGCGGTAATTCAAATAAAAGGAATAAAGTACACCGTTCAAAGCTCACTTCAAAGCTTGCTATTCCCTTAGATCAGCAAGAAGAGTTCAGGTTTTTTGACAAAGATCAAAATCGTGGTTATTTCCAAGATACAGATAAAAACATGTATAAAGGCTTAAATTTAGATCATCCGACTTACTTGAGAAAAGGTATAAAAATAAGAATTAAATAGAATAATTTTATTAAATTGATGAATAAGTATTGCATAGTTTCGCTGCTCTTTTTTTTACAGTCACTCGTTTCAGTTAATGCAGGATTGATCACTGGCTTTTTGGAATCAACTGAGGATTCTAATAAGATATACAACCTTGAGATCAGGACTTCATCGGTGGATGAGCTTAAGGTGGGAGAGGCTTATAAATTTAAAGTAGGTTTGGGCGATCAAACGGATCATTATTTGTCACGCGAAATAGAAGCCGCCGCTTTATTTTATAATAATCAATGGCATTTAGAGAAGATATTCCCAACAGAGGGCATTGGCGCTAAAGCTTATTATGACTCGGGTGAAAAGTTCCACAGAATGGTGGCGACGATGAGTCGGCGTCATTTCGTAAAGGAGGGTGAGTACGTTAAACCTTTTGCTGGAATTAATCAAGACGGGGAATTTTTCCAAATCAAAGAATTTTTAGGTAAGGCTTATGTGATTAATTTTATATTCACTCGATGCCAAGCTGCAGAAATGTGTCCGGCAGCTACTCAGCGAATGGCCTACATGCAGGAGAAGGCTGAGGTTTTAGGACTTGAGGATTTGCATTTTTTGTCAGTGAGTTTTGATCCTAAAAATGATTCTCCTGGAGTTCTTAGGCAGTATGCGGAATCATATTCGATTGAACTGGATAACTTCACCTTCATGACATCGAAGCCGGAATGGATTGATGACTTAATGCGCTATTTTGGGATTATTCGTTTGAATGAAGATGGAACAATCAATCATACGATGGCGACACTGTTGATTGATCAGAAAGGGCGAGTTCATTTCCGTAAAGAAGGTTCAACGTGGCGTGTGGATGATTTCTTGGAACAAGCTGAAGAGCTTCTGAGATAAGCTTATGAAATATTTGTTTAAATCAAACCAAACAAAGTGGGTGATTGCTATTATAACGCTCATCTTCGTAGCGCTCTACGCTCTAATGCGAGTATTGCCCAGTTCAGACTGTGGCTTCCTTCACTACGAAGAAATCGTTAATGATAACGGGGAAATAGAGTTCTGTGCCACGAACAGTGCCGGCTTTATTGATTTGAGCCAATTAACATATCCGGTGGATCTTTCGATGGAATGGGACGCAGCTTCAAAGTTGGGCAAACTTTCTTTTGAGATGGACGGGGGCCATTTTCTCTACCCGCATGACTTAGTTCTGACCCACACAAAAAAGGTTCATTTATTGTTTATAGATGAATCAATGGAAGATTACCATCACTTGCACCCTAAGCTAGAGGACTTTAACAAGGATTATTCATTCAGCTTTAACCCACTCAATGGAGGCAAATATAATACCTATGTTGAGGTAGTTCCGAAGCGGACGCGTCGCCAGCTCATAGCAAGTGGTTCTCTAGATGTGGGGGGCAGTCCATCCCCTCAAAAATTTTCAAGAAAAATTGAAGATTTAGAAAAAGGGCTCAATTTTGAATTGATCGATGTACCCGGCGAAATTCAAAAAAATAAAGATTATCGCTTTAAGCTTGAAGTAACCGACACCGAGGGAAGACCTGTAGCACTGGAAACTATTATGGATGCCAAAGCCCATATGGTAGCTTTTGATGCGAATAGGAAAGGCTTCGCTCACATGCATCCGTATGAAGAAACCTTTGGGGCGCGTGAGAGCCAATTAGAGGACTTGAGTTTTATATTTAATGTGCCACACCAAGGCTGGTACCGTTTGTTTGCTCAGGTGCAACTCAACGGAGTCCCAATTTATGGTCAATTTGACTTAGAAGTTAATTGATTAATTATCGGTAGTCAGAGGCTTTAAAGCCGATCAACTGTATTTTATTCTTCTGAGCTTTTTCGATGATCGCGTCTTTATCGATCATAAGCAAATTATCCGCCTCTAAGACGGCTGTCCGGATATTGGATTCAATCATTACATCAAGAGTCTTCATTCCAAACACGGGAATATCAAAGCGGAAATCCTGTTTATCCTTGATTGTTTTAATGAATATTAAGCCATCCGTTTTAAACTCGCCAGCTCTTTGAAGCATTTTATCGGTGCCTTCAAATGCTTCGACCGCGACGATAGTTTTCTTTCTAATAACTATGCCTTGCCCAATATTTAAGTGGGCTACTTGTTTGGCAATTTCAATGCCATATTGGATAAATTCTTCGGAAACTTTATTAGCTACTTGGGTCATACTTCCATGGGTCGCTATGTGCTCATCTAAGAAGGATCGTGCATCAATTACCTGAGCACCTAAGGCCTCGATCTCTGCAACTACAGCTCCGAAGATAGTCTCAGCGTTATGGGTTTTAATCTTAGCTAAAAGATTAATGACTTTTAAATCAGGGTTCAGACCTTTGAATAATTTGACCGGTTTTATTTGTCCAGCTAGCACAACATAAGGGCTTTCCCAATTTTTAATCGCTTTGAGAAGTTGCTTAAGCTGACCCACCGGCACTGCGACATGCTGCTTAGAATCAAAAGTGTTGATCAAGTGCGCATCGGTTTGGTCGATTAAGGAAATTAAATTGATCGGTAATTTATGCGCACGTATTTGTTCAGCCAACAAGCTGGGATAACGGCCTTTACCTGCAATTAAAGTGATGGAGCCTTTTTGGAAATCTTCAGGTAGAAATTTTGAGTGCATAGATGAGGATTTATTGATTATCGGAGAAAACCAGGGTCTTTACAAAAGGTTTTTTGAAAAATTGATCGGGTATAATAATTTTACCAAGCGCATTCGGGTGGGCATGATCTCCTTGAGCGGGGAATAAAACTCGCTTATGGTCATAGACGATAAATTGATTCAATTGAGCCCAGTCTTCGGGGGCTGCTTCTATGGTCAAATAAGGCTCAATGATTCCCTGCTCAATATGGTAGGCATCGGTCTCGTAATAATGTGATTCGTTTAAATAGAGTGTTTTAGAGTCCTCCCCGAATTTAAAACTGAGGTTCCCCTTAAATACAGCAATTTTCAGGATATCATGGGAATATTCGATAACGCATTCAGCTTCCGAAAACTCAAAAAGGCCATTTGGAACTTTCACCTGGACCACTGAAAGCGGGGATAGTTTATTTATTTTTATTGAAAGAGTACCTTCCTTAAGTTCGCTGACAAAGCTTGAACTTAAGGGCTTATAATCATCCTTCGATACCGATTCAGTCGCAGATTTTAACTTAAAACCCTCGATGCGTAGCGCGGTGTTTTCCTGCAAGCCAATCGATACTTGGTTGGATGTTTTAAAATAGACGTGGCTCTTAAAACCTGTCTCTAAGAGGCTTTTGTCCGATACTTCTATCTGCTCATGAAGGCGAACTTTCTGCTTGGGTAAGTCGGCTCTTTGATAACTGACTTCACCGCTTATGCTCGAGCAAAGGGCTTGCCCTTGGTTTTCAATAAAGGCACTCAGTGGCAGGTGTAATGCCAGTCCAATTAGCATGAGCTTTAAGTTGAGTGCCATTTCTTTGTGCAAAATTACTGAACGACAAGGTTGACTATTTTATTGGGGACATAAATTTCTTTCAATATCTGCTTACCCTCTAGCTGAGCTTGCACTCGTTCATTCGATTTTGCTGCTGAGAGTGCCTCCTCTTTCGATGGGTTATTAGGAAGCATGATATCGCCTCGGTATTTACCGTTGACTTGAAAGATGATTTTCACCGATGCAGTCGCGAGTTTTTCTTGAATCGCTACAGGCCAAGCTGCCTCACTGATAACGCCAGTATGCCCCAAACGCATCCACAATTCTTCGGCAATATGAGGGGCTAAGGGAGCTATTAATTGTAAAAATATCTCTACGGTATCTTTAGGAATCTTATCGAGCTTTGATAGGTGATTCAGCAAGATCATTAATTGAGAAATAGCGGTATTAAAGCCTAGACTTTCGTAATCAGCAGTGACTTTTTCAATTGTTTGGTGGAGTAAGCGTTCCGATTCGCTATCGAGCTTAGTGCTCTGATCTGAGTCTACTTTGGGGTTTAATTCCGTCTCATTATCTAAGATGACCAAGCGCCAAAGTTTTCTTAAGAATCGTGCAATTCCCTCAATACCTTTGGTGTTCCAGGGTTTCATTGCTTCTAAGGGTCCTAAGAACATAAGGTACAAGCGAAGCGTGTCGGCTCCATAGGCATCAATAATAATCTCTGGGTTGACGACATTGCCTCTACTTTTGGACATTTTTTCACCGTCTTCACCGAGTATTATACCTTGGTGGAATAATTTCTTAAACGGCTCGGCTTCGGAGACCACTCCAAGGTCATGGAGTAGGTGATGCCAAAAGCGTGCATACAATAAATGAAGCACCGCATGTTCAGCGCCGCCAATATAGAGGTCGGGAGTCTTCCAATAAGACTCTAAATCTGGATCGATTAGCTTTTCTGAATTGGTCGGGTCTACGTATCTGAGATAGTACCAGCAAGAGCCAGCCCATTGTGGCATGGTGTTCGTTTCTCGAGTCCCTGGAACGGTGTTTTCAGTCGCTTGCTCACTGATGGCACCTGTTTGAATATCAAAGTGGACGTGTAGCCATTCATGGGCATTTGAAAGGGGACTTTGTCCATCCGGTGATGGGGTGTAGCTTTCAATATCAGGCAGTTTTAGAGGCAGCGCTTCCTCAGGCAAGACAACTGCGTATTGCACTTCATCATTAAAATTCGCAATAATTGGTTCACCCTTCGGCTTAAACTCGGTGTTGATTTTTGAGTAGTTGTCTTGACTGACCCAGACAATCGGGAAGGGCTCACCCCAATAGCGTTGCCTAGAAAAAAGCCAATCTCTCAACTTATAATTCACTTCAACCGAACCTGCATTCTTAGCGGATAAGGTTTCAATGATTGCCTTTTGGGCCGAATCAGAATCCATCCCATTAAGCGTATCGGAATTCATCAGTGGCCCTGCTTCGGTGAATGCTGAGTTTAAGTTTCCGTCAGCATTTTTATGGGCCTGGTTCGCATCATCGATGACTTGAAGGATCTCAAGGTCGAATTTTTTAGCGAACTCAAAGTCGCGCTCATCATGAGCCGGTACAGACATAATAGCTCCAGTGCCATAGGAGAGTAAGACGTAGTCTGAAATCCAAATAGGAATTCGCTTATTATTAACGGGGTTAATCGCAAAAGCCCCGGTATTGAGTCCCGTTTTGTCTTTGCTCAGCTCGGCTCGCTCCAAATCAGATTTGACCTTTGTTTTTTCAATATAGGCCTCGACCGCTTCTTTGTGGGCCTCCGTGGTTATTTTAGAAACCAAAGGGTGCTCAGGGGCTAATACCATATAGGTTGCACCATAAAGCGTATCGGGGCGAGTGGTGAAGACCTCTAAGCTTTCCTCGTAATCTTCGATTTCAAAGCTGACTTTTGCGCCTTCAGATCGGCCAATCCAATTAGCTTGAAGTCGCTTGGTAGAATCCGGCCAATTCACATCTTTAAGTCCGGCGATGAGCCTATCTGCGTATTGGGTAATTCTTAAGACCCATTGACGGATCGGTCTACGCTCTACAGGGAAGTTGCCACGTTCGGAACGAGGGCCTTCGGGGGTATTTAAAATTTCCTCATTCGCGAGAACCGTTCCAAGATCCGGGCAAAACCAAACGGGCTTCTCATCAACATAAGCCAAACCTTTTTTGAATAATTGAGTGAAAATCCATTGAGTCCATTTATAATAATTTGGATCGGTGGTGTTCACTTCTCTGTTTGAGTCATAGCATAATCCAATTTGTTCTAACTGCTCTTTAAATCGGCTTATATTTTCCTTGGTCGTATCCTTGGGATGTCGCCCTGTTTTTATGGCATATTGTTCGGTGGGTAAGCCAAAGGCATCCCAACCCATCGGATGAAGGACATTGTAACCTTGAGATTTTTTAAAGCGTTTGTAGGCATCACTCGCTGTATAGCCTTCGGGGTGCCCTATGTGAAGCCCGGCACCAGAAGGATAAGGAAACATGTCCAATATGTAGAACTTTGGACGCTTATCAAAGTCGATTGCATTAAAGGTACCGTTTTCAGCCCAATACTTCTGCCATATTGGTTCTATTTTTGAAAAATTATATTCTGAGTTTTGCATGGGAGTTTTAGCTCGATAAGCCGATCATTTAGAGGGCTTGTATTGGATTCGTCAATATCGCAGGTTTGAACTTGTTTATATTCTTATTACTTGACGAAATTTTTATCTTATAAAATCTTTAGAGATCCCTACATCGATTGCTTTATTAAAGGGCATTTTATTTTTTTCATAATAACTTAGTTAACCCACATGATCCGTACTTTATTAATTAATATAATATTTATCTGCCTCAGTCCTCTGCTCCTGCTTTCAGCCGGTGGCGGAATTGATTATTCAGATAAGCCTTTTCCTACTAAATTAAGCCACTACAAGACCCTAGAGTTAGAGTACGCAGATGCGAATTTTAAAGATGCGGAATCATTGACGCTCTTAGAGCGATTAAAAGTCAGAGCATTTGTGGACCCCGTAAATATCATCGCTACACTCTTATTTTTTGGAGCGATCATACATACCTTTGCTGCAGGTTATTTCATGAAGCTTGCGCACAAGTATGAGGACTTACACAAGGCGCAAATGTGTAATAACGATTTATGTTATGTTGGCGGCAAAGATCCCGTCAGCTTTAAGTCCAAAATATATCATTTTTTAGGAGAGATTGAAGCAATCTTCGGAATATGGGTTCTCCCTTTGTTGGTGCTGATAACTCTATCCCATGGCTGGGATGTCGCGGCTCATTATATTGACTCGCGTAATTTTACGGAGCCACTTTTTGTCGTAGTTATTATGGCAATCGCTGCATCAAGGCCGATTATAAGCTTCTCAGAAAGAGCTTTAAGTTGCTTTGCACAACTTGGGAAGCATTCAGTAGCGGCTTGGTGGGTCTCTATACTCGTAGTGGCTCCATTGTTGGGGTCTTTTATCACCGAGCCGGCCGCGATGACTATTGCCGCCTTATTGCTGGGTCAACAGTTTTACGAGCATAAGCCTTCTAATATTTTTAAGTACGCGACCATTGGTCTTTTGTTTGTCAATATTTCAGTGGGCGGTACCTTAACGCATTTTGCGGCTCCACCTGTTTTAATGGTAGCCACAAAATGGGAATGGGACGTGCCTTTCATGTTTACGAATTTTGGATGGAGAGCCACTTTAGGTATTCTAATAGCTACGCTGATTTATTTTGTAATCTTCAAAAAAGAATTTAAAAACCTTGAAGAGAATCGTAAAAACTCAGCGGTTGAATCAGTCAAGCCTCCCGTAGAATCAACCCCAAATTGGGTCATTATCATCCATCTGCTCTTCTTGGCTTGGACGGTTTTCACCTTGCATCACCCAGCATTATTTATCGGTGGCTTTCTGACATTTATTGCCTTCACCATCGCGACGGATCACCACCAAGATGCGATTAGCTTAAAGAGTCCTTTGCTTGTTGGATTTTTCCTGGCCGGCTTAGTGACGCACGGAGGGCTTCAAGGCTGGTGGATTGAACCAGTGTTGACTGAGTTTTCAGAAACATGGCTGTTCTTTGGCTCAACTATTTTGACTGCCTTCAATGATAATGCAGCCATCACATTCCTTGCTTCGCAAGTGCCCGCCTTTGATCATAAATTAGTGGCTGATGTAGCCACCGCAAAGTCATTGCAATATGCAGTGGTCGCCGGTGCGGTTACCGGCGGTGGGTTAACTGTTATTGCTAACGCTCCTAATCCTGCCGGACAGAGCTTATTGAGCCGCTTCTTCAAGAATGGGGTCTCACCTCTTTATTTATTTTTATCCGCGCTGATCCCGACACTGGTTATGGTGGTTGTTTTTATTATTATTCCAAATTGATTCCTAATAATTGATTTATGGATAAGGGTGAAATTATCGCAGTTCTAAAAGACATCGCTGTCTTTCTGGAACTGAAAGGGGAGAATGCCTTTAAAATTAAAGCTTATCAAGTAGGCGCCCGAACGCTTGAACGCCTTGAAGATAATTTTGACCAAGTCGTCCAGGAGAAACGTCTAGGAGAATTAGGTGGGATCGGGAAAGCCTTAATTGATAAGATTGATCGATTGTACCACGAAGGTAGGTTGGATTTTTATGATGACTTAAAAGCATCCATTGCGCCTGGTTTAATTGAGTTTTTGCAAATACCAGGTCTAGGCGGGAAAAAAGTTAAAAGCATCTACGAAAAATTAGGAGTCGATACGATTGATGGTTTGAAGGAAGCCTGCTTATCTGGGGCGATTGAAAAGATGGAGGGTTTCGGTAAGAAATCTGCCGATAAAATTCTATCAGGCATTGAAAATCGCGAAGCCTACGGGAAACGCCATTTATGGTGGTCGGTTCAAGAGTTGGTGGAGCATATTCTTGATGGCCTTAAAGCACACCCCGATGCAGAAAGAGTCTCAGTTGCAGGAAGCTATCGCAGGCGGTTAGAGACAGTCGGAGATTTAGATTTTATTGTGGCTTCCGCTAACCCTGAGCCCTTGATGGATTGGTTTACTCGATTAAGTGAGGTTAAAGAAGTCACAGCAAAAGGCATCACAAAATCCAGTGTCCGCTTTGAAGACGGTACTCAAGCGGATTTGAGGATTGTGGCTTCAAAAGAATTTGTCTTCGCATTGC
>CAJWRZ010000048.1 GCA_913045955.1 uncultured Puniceicoccaceae bacterium | reverse complement strand
TAGCCTGTCATGCTGTTCATGCTAATATTGATTACACAAGGTTCAGTTTTTGGCTATATTAAAAACAAAAAAGCCCTTTACTAAACGTAAAGGGCTTTGGAAATATCTTTGAATAATATTCTTTAGAGTGCTGCTTGAGCTGCGGCAAGTCGTGCCACTGGAACTCTAGGTGGAGAACAGCTCACATAATCAAGACCCACCTTATGGAAGAAGTTTATGGATTGAGGGTCGCCTCCGTGTTCACCACAGATACCAAGCTTTAGTTTATTATTAGTAGAGCGGCCTTTCTTCGCGCCAATTTCAACTAATTGCCCAACTCCTTCAGCGTCGATGGATGCAAACGGGTTTTGTGGCAGAATATCTAATTCCTTGTATTTACCTAGGAATGATCCAGCGTCATCACGGCTCATGCCTAGACCGGTTTGAGTTAGGTCATTGGTACCAAAACTGAAGAATTCAGCTGTGTTCGCAATCTTATCGGCAGTCAGTGCTCCGCGAGGGATTTCGATCATCGTACCCACGAGGTATTTGAATTTAACTTTCTTTGCCGCCATAACTTCTTTAGCTACGCGGTGAATAACCTCAACTTGGTTTTTAAGCTCATCTTCGAAGCCAACTAAGGGTACCATAACTTCAGGTATAACTTTCACTGGCTTCTTGAGTTTGTAGCAAGCTGCAGCGGCTTCAAAAATAGCCCTTGCTTGCATCTCAGTAATCTCAGGATAGGAGATTCCAAGACGGCAACCACGATGCCCGAGCATTGGATTTGACTCGTGTAAACTCTCAACACGTTCGTTGATGTCTTCAACTTTCACATTTAATGATTTTGCTAAGTCTTTTTTCGCAGCTAAATCGTGCGGAAGGAATTCATGCAACGGTGGATCCAACAAACGAACGGTAACCGGAAGTCCGCCCATTGCTTTGAAGAGACCAGTGAAATCTTTTCTTTGGAATGGTAGTAATTTTTTAAGAGCGGTACGGCGTTCTTTTTCATCGGTTGCCAGAATCATTTGGCGCATGTAAGTGATGCGATCACCCTCAAAGAACATATGCTCTGTACGACAAAGTCCGATGCCTTCAGCTCCAAAGGCGATTGCCGCTTGTGCTTGAGCAGGGGAGTCGGCGTTAGTTCTAACACCGAGCTTACGGTATTTGTCCGCCCATTTCATGACTTGCTCGTACATTTTGAATGTATAGCTGTCGGCTGCTTTCATTTTGCCATTAAGCACTTGGTCAACTTCAGAAGGAGCGGTCGCAACGTGACCAGCAAAAATGGCTCCGGTGGTTCCGTCGATTGAGATATCGGCGCCTTCTTTTAGAATTTTCTTACCAATTCGTAGCGTCTTAGCTTTGTAATCAATAATGACATCAGAAGCGCCACAAACGCATACTTTATTCATTTGACGAGCCACTAGAGCCGCGTGAGAACTAACTCCACCACGAGAAGTTAAGATGCCGTCAGCCGCGATCATACCTCTGAGGTCTTCAGGGGTCGTTTCTACTCGGCATAAAACTGCATGTCCGCCTTGTTCAACAACGCTTTCAGCTTTGTCCGCGGTGAAGCAAATTTTACCAGAGGCAGCGCCGGGACCTGCAGGGAGGCCGTGGGCTAAAGTTTTAGTCTTCTTGATCGCAGTTGGGTCAAAGACGGCTACGAGTAAGCTTGAAATTGAATCGGCTGGGATTTTCTTCAAAGCAGTTTGTTGGTCGATTAAACGTTCTTTGTTTAATTCAACGGCAATACGAACAGCGGCCAGTCCAGTTCTCTTACCATTTCTTGTTTGTAGCATGTACAATTTATGGTTTTGAACGGTGAACTCAAAGTCCTGCATGTCTTTGAAGTGTTTCTCTAGTTTTATGCGAACGGCTTCGAGCTCTTTGTAAGCATTAGGCATCTCATCGTTAAGCTGAGCAATTGGATTTGGTGTACGAATACCGGCCACCACGTCTTCACCTTGAGCATTGATTAAGTATTCACCGTAGAAAACTTTCTCCCCGTTAGCTGGGTCACGAGTGAAGGCCACGCCTGTCGCACAATCTTCACCCATATTACCGAAGACCATAGCTTGAACATTAACAGCCGTGCCCCAAGCAGCTGGGATACCGTATTTTTGACGGTACAGCGTTGCACGTTCATTCTGCCATGATTTAAAGACCGCACCTACGGCGCCCCATAATTGCTTGTAAGGATCTTGAGGGAACGCTGATTTAGTGCGTTGCTTGATGATCGCTTGGTAGCGCTTAATCAGTTCTTTAAGATGATCTGCGGTTAATTGGTTATCAAATTCAACCTTAACTTCTTTTCTTAATTTCTCTAAAGCTCCTTCAAATGGGCAATGCTCATTTTCATCAGCTGCTTGAACACCCATTACGACATCTCCGTACATTTGGATAAAGCGTCGGTAACAGTCGTAAGCGAAAGCTTCGTTTCCTGACTCTTTAGCCAAGGCTTTAACTGTCTTATCATTCAATCCAAGGTTAAGGATTGTATCCATCATACCGGGCATAGATTCACGAGCACCTGAACGAACAGATAAAAGCAGTGGGCTTTTGGCATCTCCAAGTTTTTTGCCTAATTGTTTTTCAATAAGCGTAACAGAATTTTGAACTTCTGAAGTTAAACTTTTAGGGTAGGACTGTTTATTGTCATAAAAGTAAGTACAAACTTCAGTTGTAAGCGTAAAGCCTGCAGGAACCGGCAATCCGATTCTTGACATCTCAGCAAGGTTCGCACCTTTACCTCCGAGAAGCTCCTTTAGTTTTGAGTTACCGTCGGTCTTTTTCCCGAAATTATAACTGTATTTAATGGCGGAAGCTTTCGCGCGCTTCACTGTCTTTTTTTTGGCTGCTTTTTTTACTGGCATGTTTGTTTTGAGTTAATAAAGGTAAGTTTACTGTTTTAGAAAGATAGTTTTAGTAATATCAAAAATACTTTTGAAAATATAAATAGGGCAACTGTCAAACGATAAGGTAAAGATAAGGCTTAGATACAGTAAAAACTTTCCCCTTTGTCGCTTTGTTTTCTCAATATTTTATTTGTTTTAAAACTTATAAACAGCTAAAACTTAAATACTATTTTTTAAATTTTGGAAGAAGAACCCTCAGATATGACATTTTTTGAGCACCTAGAAGTGTTCAGGTGGACGCTCGGTCGCAGTTGTCTAGCATTCTTTTTGGGCGTGGCGATCGTCTTCTTCTTTATGCAAGATGTAGCTGGTTTTCTGCAGTTGCCTCTAGCGAAGGCGTATGGCTCGGTTGAGCTTATGGAAAAGAATTTAATCACCTACAAGCCGATGGGTGTCATTTCCGTCTTTATGCAAGTGGCCGTTCTTGGAGGGTTATCATTAGCAATGCCTTTCATATTATATTTTTTAGGCTGTTTTGTTGCACCTGGATTAGAGCAAAAAGAGCGAAGGATTTTAGGGCCGAGCTGTTTTGGGGCCTTTCTACTGTTCATGTTTGGATGCTTATTTGCCTTTTATATAATTCTACCGCTGACTTTAGGATTTTCGGTGCGATTGAATGCGCTACTCGGATTTGATTTATTATGGGCAGCCTCAGATTATTATAATATGGTCGTTTGGTTCTGCTTGGCAACCGGCGCCTTCTTCCAATTTCCACTGATTATCCTAACCCTTATTTATTTGAACATAGTTCATATTCAAGTTTTGAGGTCGGCTCGAAGGTACGTCTTTCTTGGCTTGATGGTATTCTCTGCACTGGTTTCTCCAGGTGGTGATTTTATTTCACTGCCACTGACTACGGGAGCTATGTACTTGCTCTATGAACTCGCAATTTTAATTGGCGGTCGGATGGATGCACGAAGGCAAAAGCAAGTCATCGATGAAATGGATGATCTATAAATATCGATCACTTATATTATGGAAATTTTAGTAACGGGTGGCGGTGGATTTTTAGGTCGATATATAGTTGAGGCCTTAGTGAAGGAGGGCCACTCAGTCAGCATCTTGGGCCGAAGTGAACAGCCTGAATTAGCCTCAAAGGGTATTCGTCTTTACCAAGGTGATTTGCAAGATCCTGCATTTGTTGAAGAAGCATGCAAAAACAAAGAAGCCGTTTTCCACGTAGCTGCTAAGGCGGGTGTTTGGGGATCAAGGCAGTCCTATATAGACGCGAATGTTTTGGGCACGCGCAATATACTGAAAGCCTCTAAGCAAGCTGGAGTTCGTTATTTAATCTACACAAGTACCCCTAGCGTAGTTTTTAACCGTCAATCCTTTCGCGGAGATAATGAATCCCTGTCTTACGGGAAAGATTGGCTCTGTCATTATGCCGAGACCAAAGCAATTGCTGAAAAAGAATCATTGGAAGCTGATAGTTCAGCAATCTCAGTCTGTGCGCTTAGACCTCATTTGATATTTGGTCCTAGGGATCATCATCTTTTGCCAAGAGTGATCAAAGCAGTTTTATCCGGTCGCCTAAAGATTGTCGGGAAGGGTAAAAATCTAGTCGATGTTACTTATGTGAAAGATGCCGCCTTGGCCCACGTTAAAGCATTAGCGGCACTTCAGTCCGGCAAAGCTTGTGGCAAGGCATACTTTATATCTCAAGGCAGTCCAGTGGTGCTATGGGAATGGCTTAATCGTATTTTATCAGAGCTTAATATTCCAGAGATAAAACAGAAGCTTGCTTTGCCTATAGCATACGGGATCGGGGGGGTATTAGAATTTATTTATAAGATATTAAATTTAAAAGGAGAGCCGCCGATGACCCGATTTGTTGCGGTTGAATTAGCCAAGGATCATTACTTTGATCTTTCAAATGCGCGCAAGGATTTAGATTTCAATCCTCAGTATTCAATGGATCAAGCAATTCAAGAAACTGTCGAGGATTTAGCTCAGTTCTCTAATAACTGATTGAAATCAGCTTCATTAAGAATTTGGATCCCCAGCTTTTCGGCTTTGCTTAGCTTTGAACCAGCCGCCGTACCCGCTAGAAGGTAATCAGTCTTTGCACTGACAGAGCTACTGACTTTTCCGCCGGCTTTTTCGATGATTTCAGAAGCCTCTTCTCGGGTCATACTTTCGAATTTTCCGGTGATAACAAAGGTCTTTTTCGTGAGTGAAGTAGTGTCTGAAGGCGCCTCTGTTTTAGATTCTAAGTTCAGGCCACATTCTTTAAATCGCTCAAGCATGCTTTGGTGCTCAGGATTTTCAAACCATACCCGAATATTCTCAGCCATTGTGCCACCGACACCTTCGATTGCAATCAAAGCTTCATAGCTTGCCTTTGCTAGATCTTCAAGAGAGCGGAAGTTTACTTCTAAATCTTTAGCCGCCTGCTTACCCACGTTCGGGATGCCCATCCCATGGATTAAGCGCCATAAATCTTGAGACTTACTTGCCTGTATTGCTTGGTGAAGATTCTCTGCTGATTTTTCTTTAAACTTATCTAGTTTTAAAAAGTCTTCTTTGCTAAGCCTGTAGAGATCCGCCGGATTATTAATCGCGTATTCATCAATTAGCTGCTCGGCAATAGAGGTTCCTAAATTTTCAATATCCATTGCCGCTCTGCTCGCAAAATGAAGTAACGCCCGTTGCCTTTGAATTGGATTATTTTGATTAGTAATTCTCCAAGTCGCCTCGCTCGGGTCTCTTTCGGCTTCTATATTCAAAGACTCTAAATGCGCTTTAAAATTAAAGGCTTTTGCGTCGGCGGGTCTCTTGAGTAAATTAACTGATAATATTTGCGGAATGATCTCACCCGCTTTTTGCACAAGGACCTGGTCACCGATTCTCAGATCTTTGCGGGCAATTTCATCTTCATTGTGCAAGGTGGCTCTTGATACCGTGGTTCCGGCTAGTTGGACAGGCTCTAAAATTGCCACAGGTGTTATAGCCCCGGTTCGGCCTATCTGTAATTGGATTTCTTTGAGAACGGTTTCGGCTCGCTCAGCTTCAAATTTATAAGCAATTGCATAGCGCGGTGCTTTCGAAGTGGAGCCTAAGGCTTTTTGCTGGCTGAACTGATTAACTTTAATCACCGCACCATCGGTTGGGTAGGGGAAGCCTTGCCTTAATTGATCCAGTTCCTCGATAAACCCCCAAGCCTCATCTGCGGTCTTTGCGACCCAAAATTTTTCTAGAACCGGGAATCCCCAATCTTTGAGCGAACTTTGTACTTGGGTTTGTGAATCAAAATAATCAGTCGGATCAAAGGCGCCCACGCCATAGACAACAATATTCAGATTTCGTTTTTGAGCTTCATCATAGTCTAAAAGCTTAAGGGTGCCTGCGGCTAAATTCCTTGGGTTTTTATAGGTCTCTTGGGACTGCTCTATTCGAAGTGTGTTGATGCGTTCGAATTCGTCATGTCGCATATAAATTTCCCCTCGAACTTCCATAAATTCAGGGGCATTCGGCAGGCGCTTAGGAAGTGAATCGATCAATAATACATTCTGAGTGACATCGTCACCTTCAGTGCCATTGCCCCGGGTCACAGCTCTTGTAAAATGACCTTTTTCGTAGGTTAGGCTGATTGCAACTCCATCCATCTTGGCTTCGATGGTCATTAGGAAATTAGGATCTTTAAATTGAGCTTCGAGGCGTTTCGCAAAGCCTTTGAATTCGTCCATGCTGTAAGTGTTGTCTAAGCTGAGCATCGGCATACGATGCTGATGACTCTTGAATCCTTCAATACGATCGTCGCCGACGGTCGACAACTCTAAGGATACCTGCAAGAATTCGGGATGTTTTTCAACAAAGGCTTCCAAGTCTTTTTTTAATCGATCATAGGCTTGGTCGTCGATTTCTGGATTCGCCTGCTTATAATATAAATTATCGTGGTGTACGACCGCTTCTTTTAAACGTTTATATTCTTCTTCTAGGGCTGTCATAGTTAAGATACTAAGTATACCTTAGGGAAAATTAAAGTTTGAAATTCAGACCAAACATAAAGCTAGCGTGGCTAGAGGAGGTCATACAGCTGATGCTAGGATTCAGCAAAAGGTCTTTGATTTGGACTTTGTAGCTGATTTCAATGTGGGTTGCGTACTCAGACTGCCATTGAGCTTTTTCTGGTGTCATCATGCTGCCCATACTGCCCATGCTACCCATACCGCCCATACCACCCATACCACCCATACTTTCTGAATGGTTCGCGTGTTTCATCCACATAACACTTGGCATCACTGAGAGGGTCAAATCTTCGGTGAGCGAATACATCAGCCCGATCATCGCACTGAGGTGTGGTTCCTTAGTGAAAATTTTGTGAGCACCCGCGGCCCAAGCGAGTTTATCTCCATAGCGCTCACTTTCTAAATGCTTCATGATATGGATCCCCAAGTACTCACCAGAGTCATCTTGCATGTGAGTATCTTTCGCTTCGATGGATGCGTATCCGAGGTTCAGCCCCACCATAAAGCCGTTATCTTCATGTGTATGTGTATCTGTGTGTGTATTTCCATGCGCGTGCCCAATATCGGACGCGCTCGTATAGTTTTGGAGCATTGATAGCGTTGATAATAGGAGGATAAAAGTAAGGGACTTTCTTTTCATTATAATTTATTTATTGATCGAATATAGAAACTATATTGTTTATATTTTATGAAAATTATATATTTAATTTTATTTGCAATCACTTTTGCTTTGAATAACCAAGTCCATGGAACGCCCTTTGGCGAATTAGACCAAGTTGTATTTAAGCATGCATCAGGTGATGATTTGAAGCTTTATATTCTTAAGCCCAATTCTTGGTCTTCGGGTGATCAAAGACCGGCGATTGTCTTTTATTACGGAGGTGGATGGCGCAATGCTTACCTAAGGGCTTTTGAAAGTCATGCGCGCTATTATACTTCGCAGGGCTTGGTTTGTTTCATCGCGGAGTATCGCGTTTTCAATGACCATGGGACACTCCCTTTTGATTGTGTTAAGGATGCGCAAGATGCCTTCGCTTTCGTTCGAAATAATGCTGATAAATTTGGAATAAACCCAGATAAGATGGTGGCTAGTGGCGGTTCAGCAGGAGGGCATTTGGCGGCCTGCCTTGGGACAGTTGAGGATACGCGCAATGGAGCGGCTTCAAAACCTAACGCGATGGTTCTATTCAATCCACGGTGCATTGTGGATCCCAAAAATCCTCAGTATGCCTTTGTCCAAGAATTAGGCACCCAAGCGATCAACATATCTCCTTATCATCACATGGATAAAAATACGCCTCCATCGATTATTTATCATGGTACTTCTGATGATTTAGTTCCCTATGAAGACTCTGTTCTTTTCCATGAAAAACTTTTGGAATTAGGTGTGAGCAGTTCTATCGAGTTATTTGAAAATAGAGAACATTCCTTTTTTTACGGAAATAAAGAAACGCCTGGCTACGCCAAACCTGGAGAAGATTTCCAAAAGACGCTTGATTTGACCGATAGTTTCTTGCGGGATTTGACATTCCTTCCAGTTTCAGGAAATTAATCAACATACGTTATTTCGATAATAATATGAAACAGATTCTATTTTTTTTAGTTCTAACCTTAGGTCTTTATGGAACTGCCCAATTCCCGATATTATCCGAAGCTTCTTGTGAGCCTCGGACTCTTGAACTGCTGGAAATGCACGAAGATGCTATCGTTATCCATATTCAAGGCTTAGTCTGTTCTTCCTGCGGTATCGGCATTAATTTTGTGCTTAACAGGTTGGGTTTCGTTGACAAATCTCGATTTGAGCGCGGGGTTCTTCTTGATGCCCGGAATCAATTCGCAGTTGTGGCTTATAAAGATATAGGGCAGCTAAGTCCTGAAAAAATCAAACAAGCCATTATTGATGCAGGCTATGATCCCTTACATTATTCTTATAAGGTGGGTGAGCAGATTGTTAAAGTAACCCTCTAACCCCCTTACCCTCTAACCCCCTTACCCTCAAGCATCCTGGACCTCTAGCTTGTAGCTCGTAGCTTGTAGTTTTCTAATCTTATTTATGCGAACGTTTAAGACAACACTGCTCAATTCATTTAGGGCTGATGATACCTTCATCCTTGGGCGTATGCTGCTTATTTCTTTCAGCCTTATTCTTGGATCAATCAGTCTTAAAGCTGATCAACCCATTATGAATATGATGCCCCGCTGGGATGGTGGCTATGGTTGGCAAGTACTCTATGATACCTTAGAGCGTTCGAAGTTAATGCAAGGCAGTGAAGTTCTTGATGCTGATAAATCAGAGAATATCGATTTGGTCCACTTGCAAGGTGTCTATACTTGGGATCGTTCTATCCGGATGACCGTAAAAATTCCTTACGTACTTAGGGCGCAGCGAGAGAATCTAGACGGAACTATTGAGCGCGATAAGGGCCTTGGGGATATAAAGGTGGCATTACCCCTGAAGCAGTATTTCAACCTCGACGGTCGTACGGGTAGTTGGACTTTCGCTCCACAAGTCGTCATTCCGACAAGTGAGGTCGATCAATATAATATTTACTCAAGTGTTTGGGGCGGCGGGCTCTCTGTCGGCTACGAGACGGAAACTTATAATTGGTTTTTCGCAGTTGGTGCATCTTATTGGACTTATGAAAAGGAGACGGATCGTAGCGCACTGAATTTAGACTTTGGCATCAATCCCTATGACAATATGCAGATTCTCCTAGAGAATGATTATCATTACAAGAATGATGGTGCGCGCCGATTATCCGTGGGTCCTTCGATTTACTTTAGGCAGAACTTGCAAACTCACTGGAGGCTAGAGTTTAAAAAAGATTATTTTGTCAGCGCAGGGAAGACTGGGGTGGATCATGCTAATGAAACTAAGCTCAGCTTGGGTGTCGGCTTTGTCTATTAACTTGGGAATCTCAAGTATTAGTATTTTTTTCCGTCTGATTAAAA
>CAJWRZ010000047.1 GCA_913045955.1 uncultured Puniceicoccaceae bacterium | reverse complement strand
TAGAGGAGGAAATCTCTGATATACTTATATTTGCCATCGAATTTGCGAATATTGCCGAAATTGATATCGCCGCAGCAATAGAGTCTAAAATGCAGAAGAATGCCTTAAAATACCCTGTCGAGAAGGCAAAAGGGTCCAGTGCCAAGTATACGGAATTATAATTAATTAAAATAATTATAATATAAGTATTTTTTTTTGAACACTTTGCTAAGTACGCCGTCTATTCTTATAACGAAAGAATTTCAGTGTAATTTAATTGTTTGTTTTTGCACCGCCAAGTGTTCGGAGTTTTAGATTCCCACCTTGGCGGTGATTTATTTTACAGACCATGGACCATGGACCGTAGACCATAGACCATATGAGGACTTAAATGCCTAATCATCAAGAGAACTGCATCGATGAATTCCTTAAATCCCCCTCAAGTCGGTCTCTTTACGGATCCAATTAGAAATGTTTTCCAGTAAGTATTCGGTGCACTCTTGAATTGTACGGGCTTCGGATGCCTCTAAATTGTCATCGAATTGGCTCAGCTTTGAGCTTAAGATCTTCCCCGCAGTTGCCTTATAGTTTTGGGGGACAGAAGCCCACCATGATTCTTGTACAGGAAAACCCTCGTTTTTAAGGAAGTTATAAAGCGCTTTAAGGAGGACGATTTCTGCACTGTAGCCTAATTCAAAGGCATCTAAAGTTTTGACACCTAGGCGGTACAATTCTTTTGGGTCCGGAGCATAGGTGGTATTGTTTAATAAAAAAGTAGAATATTTACAGGCAAATTCTAATTGTCTGTAGGTATTTCCAATCTGAGACCGCTTTAAATTTGGTACATATTCGGTCAGGAACTTAGGCTTTGAGGGTCCTTTTTGCTCAAAAGTAATCTGAGCGGTATCAAAAATATCGGGCTTGGCTTGGGTTGAGCTTTTCTTTGAATTCCGAATTAGGCAGCTGGAGAGCCCCTCTTCGGGTGAAATAAAATCAATTTTCGAGAAATGTTCACTTGTCTGAGTAATCTTTAAAACGGTGATTTCACAGATCGCTGGGCCTTGACTCATGGAAGCGTAGAATCGGACTGACTTGATTTGTTTGCAGTTAGGTGCCCATCTCCGCTTGTTTCACTTTGGCCATTGTAGGGCGGAGCGACTGCGCCCCCTGATATGATTAGCTTCATACCTTCAGCAATCGTCATTTCCATAGGTATAACCGCGTCATTTGGCAGCATTAGCAGGAATCCGCTTGTAGGATTCGGGGTTGTCGGAACAAATACATTCACAAGATTTTCCCCGGTCTTTTCTTGGATTTCTCCTTTAGCCTGATTGGTAAGAAATCCTACTGCATAGACGCCTTTTCGTGGATATTCAATCAGAACTACCTCTTGGAAAACAGCATTATTTTGCTGGCTGAAGGTATCCACAATCTGCTTAACCGTATTGTAGACTAAATTAATTAGGGGAACTTTGACCAAAATTCCTTCAAAAAAATTAAAGAGCATGCGCCCAAGAAAGATTCTAGAGCCATAGCCTAGGAAGGTTATCACTGCGAAGACAATTGCTAGAGAGAGAAATTCTAAGGGAATTCCAACGAAAGGAAGCTCTCGGATATTTGGATCTATAAATCTAAAGATTAGGGCACTTGCTGGGTTACCTACGGTATCTAGAACTAGACCAATAACTAGTCCAGTCACTCCCAATGGGAGCACGATAAGTATGCCGGTGAAGAAAGCAGTTCTGATAGAGCGCATCATAATAATTTAAATATTTAAAATTACTCTATAAATACTTAAATTTTAAACAATGGAATAATCCTAATTTAGCGTTTTTTTTACTTTTTTATCGTTTTTTGGGGCGGCATGCGAGAAATTCAGCGGGCTTATACTTATATTGCCCCGTTCTAGAGCTTCACGGTCGCTATGTCCGTCGGTTTCAATAATAGTTCCTTCGCTGTAGCTGAATTGGTATGTTCCAGGTTTAGTTTGACGATAAAGACTGCCTAAACGGATTTTTGCGGGACATGTTGTCTCGGTTTGGGCTTCCTTGTGCATGTTATTTGGAAAATTAACGTTTAAAACTACGCCTTGGTCAGGCGGGCTTTCCAAAGTCTGGAGGGTT
The DNA here is from genome assembly GCA_913045955.1 of uncultured Puniceicoccaceae bacterium. Taxonomy (GTDB): domain Bacteria; phylum Verrucomicrobiota; class Verrucomicrobiia; order Opitutales; family Coraliomargaritaceae. The sequence continues at coordinate 7,775 of CAJWRZ010000047.1, read as the reverse complement.
ATTTGAGCCGCTTTTTCTGCTGAAGCCTCTAGGACAGGGGAGAATTCAGCGGTTGGAACCCCACCTTTAGAGTGGATTTCATTGTAAATTTCATGAGGAATTGTCTGGCTGAAGGCTATAGAAGGGTGTCCCCAAAGGGATCCCTCAATAGCTCCGGCGATTGTCCCAGAGCTTAAAACTAGGATATCAGCTGTATTAAAGCCGATATTGATGCCGGATACTACAATATCGGGCGGAGTTTCTAGCAAATGTCCTAACGCTATATTCACACAGTCGCTCGGAGTACCATCAAGGCTCCAAGCCTCTATGCCCTCAGAAAATAGGGAATCTACTTTTTCTACCTTAATTTCTGAATGACGGCTGATTGCGCGCCCAATCCAGCTTTGTTCACTTTTAGGAGCTGCTACGCTGACTTTAAAATAAGGCTCGAGGGCTTCAACTAAAGCTCTAAGAAATCCCGAGTTAATCCCGTCATCATTGGCGACTAAAACATGTTTTTTCATTTATAAGTGATTTTCATTGAGGGATTTGCGGAATTTATAGTGCATTTAGGGCCTTCGGTACCTCGCTTACATATAGCCTATATTAAGCTCCTGGGCGTAATACCTCAGTGGGTGCTTCTTCTATTTTATCCAATAAAGCCTTAGGCAAAGGTCTTGACTGTAAGTTGCCGTCTTCGGTGAGTTCGGTATAAATGGTGGTTATATGCCCTTTAGCGACAGCTGATTCATCGCCTTTTTTATCTAATTTAAAGAGCCTAAACTGATAATCGATCGAGCGGTCTTTAATCGCTTTGATTGCTAAGTGAATTTTAACTGTATCACCGAACCTAAGCGGCGCCGAAAACTTGCACTCAGCCCGCGTTCTTGGGTACCCAACTAGGTCATTTGGGGCGGATTGGATCAGATTGAGCTCTAAAGACTCAAAGAAATCGCGCTCAGCTACCTCCATATAGCGAAAATAATTGGAGAAATGGACTAAGCCCGCCATGTCAGTTTCGGAAAATTCTATCTTTTTGGTCGTAGTAAATTCATAAGCCATTGAATATTATGTGCGAATTATCCTATAATATGCAAGTTCTCTGGTTGGATAAATCACCAATTAGCATTACAGGAACAGTTATAAGTTGTTAACAAGGATTGCTTACTTATTTTTTTAACTTGCAAAAGCCTGATTTTTATTATCTAAGTTATCCATACTTTTTTTATCAACTATCCTAGTTACTGCCTAAGTGCAGTTTTTCCTTATTGAATAGTAACACCAGTTTTATCGTAAGACTCATTAAAAATCTTAGTTGCCTCCTTATAACAATTATCGACTCACCTAAAACTTAGTATACTAAATTTGTCTGACTGACTTTTAAAGAATTTATCACTGTCTGATTTCCATTAGGGATGAAGGGCATTTATAAACAATAAATAACAAACACTATGAAAAAATTAATTACATTACTCGCTGCATTATTTGCAGCTACAGGAATCTCTTTTGCTGCAGTTGGCATGAGTGGTTTTGTTGATGCTTCTTATTCTGATGCAGACCAAAGTCTTGATATCGATGAAGTAGAAGTCCGTTTATCACTTGATAATGAAGGTACTGTTGGGGGAGTTCTTGAACTCACAACTACAGGTACTGGTTCTTCAGTTGATACTGAGCAAGTGTACCTTACCTATGCTTTAGGTGATGGTTCATCTGTAAAAATCGGTAACTTCGAATCTACTCTTGGATTTGATGGTTATGATGCTGACAGCTTAATTGCTAATGCAGCTGGTCTTGACCTTGGTTTAGGTTATGATTCTGGTGTACAGTATTCTTCAGGTGCTCTTACTCTTGGACTTGCTGAAGCTGCAGCTGAACTCAGCGGTGACAATTATGTTGTCGAAGCTTCTTACAGCATGGATTTAGGCAATGGCTTAAATGCATTCGTAGGTGCTCGCATGAATGAGTCTGATGACAGCGAATTAATCAATGCATACCTTACTTATGAGTCAGGTGCTGCTACTTACTTCGTAGAAATGTTTGAAAATGACAATGGCGCTGCTGCTGATACCGATGGTACTCAGTACGGTGTTGTTTACTCATACTCAGACACAGCTTCTGTTACAGCTCGTATCACTGACAACAATGGTGCTGATGGATGGACACTCGCTCACGCTTCTCAGCTTGCTGATGACTTAGCGCTTGTTCTTGACTTATCAGACAATGATGATGACCAAACAACTACTGTAGAGCTTCTCTACACTTTCTAATTCAGTCACTGAATTATTTTAATTTTAAAAGTCTCTCAATCTTCGGGTTGAGGGACTTTTTTATACCCAAAATAAAGGATCTGCCTTGCAAGACCCCCCTAAAAGGATCAATTCTAATAAAATAATTATGAAAATAGTATTAGCATATTCAGGAGGTCTAGACACATCAGTGCTCGTCAGCTGGCTTAAAGAGCATTATTCAGCTGAGATTATTACTTTCGCAGCCGATGTAGGCCAAGAAGAAGAATTAGACGGCTTAGAAGCAAAAGCAAAAGCAACCGGCGCGTCGAAGCACTACACTTTGGACTTGGTCGATGAATTTGCCGCAGATTTTATATTCCCTATGATGCGCGCTAATGCGATTTATGAAGGGCAATATCTTTTAGGGACTTCGATCGCCCGCCCACTCATTGCAAAAGCCCATGTGGAGATTGCGAAAAAAGAAGGTGCCGATGCAGTGGCGCATGGCGCTACCGGTAAGGGCAATGATCAAGTGCGTTTTGAATTAGGCTACGCTGCACTTGCCCCCGATTTACAAATCATTGCACCATGGCGCATGCCGATCTTCAGAGAAGCCTTCCCGGGGCGTACCGAGATGATTGATTATTGTAGGGCCAACAAGATTGATGTCGAGGCGAGTGCTTCAAAGCCCTATTCAATGGATCGGAACCTTTTGCACATTTCCTATGAGGCGGGTATTCTAGAAGACCCCTGGTTTGATCCAACCGTTGATAGCAACGAGGCTATGTATAAGCTGACGAATGACCCTAAAAATGCACCCGACGAAGCTGAGTACATTGAGCTTGAGTTTAAGAAAGGGGACTGCGTTGCCATTAATGGCGTCACTTTATCGCCCTCAAAGGTCATGCATTCATTGAACAAGCTGGCTGGGAAACATGGTATCGGCCGTGTTGATATTGTGGAAAATCGTTTTGTGGGGATGAAGAGTCGCGGAGTTTACGAAACGCCAGGCGGTACTATTTTGCTTCAAGGGCATCGTAATATTGAATCCATCACCATGGATCGAGAGCTGATGCATTTGCGGGATAGCTTAATTCCAAAATATGCCCAACTAATTTACAACGGATTTTGGTACGCTCCGGAAAGGGAAGCTTTACAGGCACTCATTGATGATTCGCAGAAAATGGTGTCGGGAACCGTCCGCCTCAAATTATTTAAAGGTAATGTCACGACAGTTGGCCGCAAATCTCCATATTCTTTGTACGACGAAGACATTGCTTCAATGGAAGGCGTCGACAGTGATTATAACCCAGATGATGCGAGTGGCTTTATCCGCTTAAACGCTTTGCGCTTGAGAAAAAGAGCGCAGTCCCAAGGCGGCCCAGATATGGGAGGGAAGTAAAGCTAGAGCCAGGTTCAGAACTAAAGTTAGAGTTAGAGCTAGAGCTAAAGTTAGAGTTGCGAACTTGGCGGGATCCAATGTTGGAACAGATTATAGACTTAGATCGATAGAGTTTTGCTGACTTGGAAGACGCTAGTAACGATCCCGATGGCGATTAGCGTGACTAAGCTGAAAGCAAATCCTAGGGCCAGTGCGGAGACCAAAGTGGTCAGGTGGTTCAAGCGGCGACTGAGTTCTTCTTTGAATCCTTCGGTAATTTCTTCCATGCTCGTGGCTAAGTTTCCGGTATCTTCACCGACCGCTAAAATATCTAGAGCAATGTCCGGCATAAAGTTTTGGACTCGAAAAGCCTGAGTTATTGAAACGCCTTCGTTAATTTGTTCTTTTGCTTTCGTGAATTGAGTTTTTAACGCGGTATTTTCAATGGTTTTTTCGGTTAACTGAAGCGTTTCAGTTGTATTGATTCCACTTTGGAGCAGAGTCGCTACTAGGTTGCCCGTTTGGTAAAGGCTTGAGTAGTAAATTATTTTGCCGAATAAAGGCATTTTTAAAGATAGCTTATCAAGGAATGCGCGTCCCTTGGGTTTTGTTTTCCAATTTCCAAGGCCGACTAATGTGAAAATTAATCCCATTACAAGGAAGGGTCCAAATTGTATAAGAAGATTAGAGCCATCAATTAAGAGCCGAGCACTCCAAGTCATCTCTCCGCCTAGGCGATCAAGCATACCTTCAATTTGTGGAAGAAGAACCGTCAAAAATAGGATCGCCACCAAAACCGCTACGGCTGTAACAAAACTTGGGTAAGCCATACTTGAGAGCATTTTCTTTCGGATAGCGCGCTTTTGTTCTAGGTAATCAATGACTTTTTTAAGAACCGGTGCTAATTGCCCAGTGGCTTCGCCAGCTTGGATAACGTGGCAAGCGGAAGTAGGGAAGTAGGTGGATCTTCTCGAGAGAGCTTTCGCAAGTGGGATGCCTTCGCTTAGGTCCCTCCAAATACTAATAGCTAAGGCTTTTTGTCCAGGATCACTCAATCGGTTTTGTAAAATCCGGATGGCATCACCAATAGGAAGGCCTGATTTGTGTAATTCATATAGCCTTTTGAGTAAATTGAGACCGGCTAATTCACCTTTTGAGGTAGTGGCACCTCCAATTTTTGCCGTGTCTTTTGCCCCGGAGCCTGAAACGTAGCCAGAGCTGTCTTGAGCTTGGGTTTGTGCTTTGTTCAGGCCACCCCAGATGCGTGTGCTGAACTGAGTAATGATCGAGGGCTTCTTTGCGGAGGTTCCGCTGGCTTCGACTAGCTTTATGGGCATGAGCCCCTTCCTTTTTAGATCAATTAAGGCTTGCTTACGGTCTGCAGAATTCAGCGTGCCCTTAATTAAGGATCCTTGGGCGTCGCGGAGTGTGTATTCAAAATCAGGCATGCGGGTAATTTTCAGTGGAGCTTGTTGGCGAGGCTGAAGCGTCGGTTTGGGTGATAGCTTGATTATAATGTGTTGTAATTAATCTTAATTTGATTGTGCTAAATTAAATGCAATCAAATGACTATTATCTATATTATGCGATTTATTAAAGTAATATACTTATGAGATGTAGCCAATATTATTATTACTATTTATTACTGCTTTTATTATTGAGCTTAGGCTTTTTTGCAGCGCTTCAAGCTGAAAACCAGCAGTATGATCCACAGAACCGCTTGCTTCCAGAAAACTATGAGCGCTCAAGAGTCTTGAGTGATTCAGCGATGCCCGAGCTCTATGATTCAAAGCTTGGGAAGCTCTTAATGCGCTATTATAATGAAGGGCTTGGCGGTATCGAGCAATGGGCCCAAGTGAAGAGTATAAAAATGAAAGGAACGATTGTGACCGAAGATGGGCAATGGGATTATGAATCAATTGCCAAGAAACCGAATATGCTTAAGTTCCGCATTTTTAAATATCGCGAGGAATTAGAAATCACAACTAATGGGGTTCAGGTTTGGCGAAAATCTCCCACTCAAACTGAAGCAGTGCTGGTAGATCCGGATTCTGCGCTAGCAAAAGAGATAATTCATGATTCAGTTTTCTTCAGTTTTTTATTATTTCCTTTTGAGTCGGGAAAAACAATCAGCTATCTTGGAACAGAGCGAGAAGAAGGACAACTATGCCACATAATTCGAGTGGAGCTTGAGGAGGGCTTTAGTTTAGACTATTTCATAGATGTGCAGTCTTATAAGGAAATTAAAGTAATCCAAAAAAATGATGACCTTGGCCCTAAAGGAAGTACCATAGTTTTTTCAGATTACCGAGAGGTCGAGGGACTTCAGTTACCTTTTAAGGTGACGACTCTAAAGGGCGGCCAGCAACTCACTCACTTGCAAATTGATGCAGCTACACTTAACGTAGGAGTTTTCAAATGGATGTTTAATCTAGGAACGGAATTTTGATTATTTGACGAAAACGCACTTAAGTTAAGCAAAAATGGATAATTTGGACCAAATGAGCCATTTTTTGTTAAATATCCTTAATTTTTAGTTATTTATCCATTGACACTAAGTATTCTATTTTATCTAATTACTAACACTTTAAATTACACCCATTACTTTATGAAAACATTATCTTTAAACATTATCGGACTCGGAGGATTATTTTCACTCCTAGTATCTTCAGCATTTGCGATCAGCTCAACCCCAGTTGGTTATGTAACCTATACCGCAAATGCCAATTCTGACCTTAAGCTTGGATTGGTTTTAGAACAAGCAACCTCTTTTTCCGGGGCAGTCTCATCGGTCACTGCCGGTGCTATTGACGCGGGCAGCGATGTTGGCGATCTAACAACCAATGCGCACTATGTTAAAATGACTAGCGGAGCCTTAGATGGGCAGTGGTTTGAAGTATCTTCAGCTTCAGGTACTACTGTTACAGTGAGTGAGGACTTAGCGGCTGGTGGTGTAGTTGCAAATGACACTTTCCAAGTCATTCCTTTTTGGACATTAGACAGTCTTTTCCCTAGTGGAGGTAGCGTACCAGGATCTGCAGACATTTTCAATGCTGACGCTCTTGTTCAAACTTTTGATCCATCAAACATTGGTACCAATTTTGCGACATCAAGCAGCCACTTATATTACACAGGTAGCTTAGCCCCATCAGGATGGTATGATTCAAGTGCTCTTACACCGTCTGGCAGTACCGCTCTAAATCCAGACATTTACATTCAAGTCAGAAATAATACAAGCTCAGCAGCTAATATTGTGATCACTGGAACTGTTCCAGAATCAGCCGTGACTGTAAATGTATTAAGCACTTCTACAGGCAAACAAGACAATCTTGTATATAACCCATACCCAACTGACATTACATTGGCTACATCGAATCTTAATTCAAGTGGCGCTGTCGCAGGGTCTCCTGATATTTTCAACCCTACAGATCTTGTTTTACTTTATGCTCCTTCAGGATCCGCGCAAAATGAAGCAACAATTGCTGCATATCTTTATTACACAGGATCATTAGCACCTTCTGGTTGGTATGATTCTAGTACTCTGACTCCGGCGGATACTGCAGTTATCAAAGCAGGACAAGCTGTTATTATTCGAAAAGCTAGCGGTTCAGACCAAGTCACAACTTGGAACTCAAATCTTCCTTATACGCTATAAGCATTCAACAATTTCACAAATATATATATAATCATGAAAAAAATACAAATACTACTACTATCCCTAGTCTTAGGTGTAAGTAGCGCATTCGCAACCGTCTCATTTACAGGCGTTGCTTTGAATGGCGTTACTTCAGACTCCATCTCAGGCGCTTACTCACTCGGTAACGCTTCAACTGTTAGTTTCTTTGATACTACTGGTTTAACCCTAGACGACCAATCGATATTCACTACATATACTAGTGCAATCTTCGGTGCTTCAACTTATACATCTGGCTTTTTCGGTGCAACTGCTGGACACGTTTCAAATGTAACAGTTGCTGAAGGTGCAGTTTTCGCTGCTATTCTTACTGATACTAATGGAATTATCGGTGATTATGGCTCAAAACATCTATTCACATCGGGCGGATGGGTAGCCCCTGCTGATGGTTCTTCAGTTGATGTTGGTACTGTTACTGGTGCTGCTACATTAACCCAAGCTGTTCCAGAGCCATCAACATACGCATTGCTCGCTGGATTCGCTGCATTTATCT
>CAJWRZ010000046.1 GCA_913045955.1 uncultured Puniceicoccaceae bacterium | reverse complement strand
TCATATAATACTTTCTCACCAAAGTAGTGCTTTATATTATTAATTGTAATCATATCAGGAAATCCGATTGGAGGGTTGATTCAGTGCTGTTTGTTAAGAATCAAGAAGCTTGTAAAAAGAAAAAGCCCTCAGAAAATTAGAGGGCTTGTCGGCAATATTGAAATAGCTCTTACTCTTCCGGCTTGGTCTTTTTTAAACCAATAACGCGCTGCCCGTCGGACCACTCATCGCGTTTTCGAAGCAAGTCTACTCTCTCAAATCGTTTAAGAACCGTACGGTTTTTCTTTCCGCCCCCGTCACTTGTTTTAAAGCTATTATGTTGTGTCATTTCTATATTATTTTTAATTGAAGGTATTGTTTAAAGGATACTCAAGAAAAAGATCAAGGACTAATTTTCAATGAATTTCTAGATACACTTTACTTAAACATCTTAATACGTCAAAGAGATAGCGTGTTCATTATATACATATTAATTGGGGGATTCCTTGGCGGCATCGCACGCTACGCACTCTCTAGTTGGATTCTTCAGAATATTAAGACCGAATTCCCGCTTGGAACATTTGTGGTAAATTGTCTCGGCTCAGCGCTCGCAGGGACATTTCTTGCATCAGGTATTCTCCTAAGTAAGTCCGCCGATGCTGATTTATTGGAAGCCTTTGTTCTGATAGGCTTCTTGGGATCTATGACAACTTTCTCTAGTTTCAGTCTCGATGGTTATAGACTGATTGCCCAAAATAAAGTCACGAGCGCGATTATCTACAGCATTGCAACGCCACTTTGTGCTTTAGCAGGATTTGCCTTAATTTTTTTAATTAACGCCTTAACCGGTACTGATGGAGGGGCACTGAATTGAGCGGAATCATTAAAGTCGGGATGGGCAGTGCTTTAGGTGCGATGATTCGTGTATCGATCGATGGGTCGCTCGTTTCCTTTTTGGGCTTTAGCCCATACCTAGCATTAGCGGTTACCAATTTACTAGGGTGTTTCCTAGCGGGGGCATTTTTTAATTACATGCATGCCCCACAAACTGGAGCAATTTCAGATCGCTGGCATTTTTGGGGCATTGGGTTTTGCGGAGGCTTCACCACATTTGCTAGCTTTGTGATACTTCTCTACCAAGGAATCTTAGAGCAGAGACCAGTTTTTGTAGGAATTTATTCAGCTTTCCTCATCTTCGGAGGCATACTCGCTTTCATTCTTGGTCTACTATATTCAAAGAGATCTCAAGCGTAGAGCAGTCTCTTATATTTTGAGAAGACTCCGAGATTAATTTACAGTTTAAGGACTCCCGACCGAGCCGCCGAAAATAAAAACTGCTGCGCGTAACCGGCATAGGGCCCATAATGATTCCTTGAGAAGGCTTGTAATTGGTCATTTGAAAACCCCTCAAGCCCGTAAGCTCGCTTAAGGATTTTTGCGATCCAAGTATCTATGGGAAAAGATTCGAGTCTTCCCAGCGAGAAGAGAAGTACGCAGTCAGCGATTTTTGAGCCAACGCCAGGCAGACTGAGCAGTTCTTTTTTAGCCTCATTAGTATCCATAGTGTGGAGCGAATTAAGCCAGTCGGGTTCGGCTTTAATTTTTTGCGCAGTTTTATGAATATAGCGTGCCCGGTATCCTAATTTAAGTTTCCTTAAATCCGTTTCCTCTAATTGAGCGATAACATCCCAGTTTGGAAGCGCGTGCACTTGCATATGCACCTCTGGCCCATACTGCTGCGCCGTCAGTCTAAACATCTCTTTGATCTGAGGAATTTGTTTAGTTGAGCTGCACAAGAAACCAAATAGGGCTTCATTCAGTGGTTGTTTTAATATTCTTAAATTAGGATAGGCCTCAATAGCGCGCTTTAAATTTTGGTCAGAGCGCCAAGGTAAAGTATCGATAATCCCTTGAAAATCTGTTTCTAAAGCAAAGTATTCCCCTAGATTCGACAAGGCATTTTCATAATCAAGCTTCTGCGGAATCGAAACAGACAGTGTGTCGCCTTCTAATTTTAGACGATAAAGATACCCTTTAAAACTTCCTTCAAGGTAGGATTCTTTGCGGTTCCACGAAAAGGATTGTCCGCCGTCAAGGCTTTCAAGAAAGCTTTCTGGGTCAAATTGAGGACTCTCCCTCCATGATTTCCATTCTGTGAATGAGCTGTCGGCCACGCTTTAGAAAAACTTAACTTTTATAGGCTCCAAACCTGGCTACTTTTCTCGGCGATCGTTATTCCATTGCTATCAACAAAAGTGATTTTCCAGGCTGTGGGTAATGCCTCAATTCCGTAAGGCCAATCACTGCCGGTTATTCCGAGAAATAAATCTTTATTGTTGGGTAATTTATTAACCCTAGGAAGGGGGAACTCGAAAATTTCAGGGTTTAGTTTGCCTGGCATAAAGATTTCGCAGATGATATTTGTATCCGCTGGAAGGTTTTTAATCTTATCATTAAGCTTCAGAACCAAATACAAGCCAGAGCGAGTGGCTTCTTTAGAGCGGATTATTAAACGGTTTTTTGATGTTTCCTTTCCGGTCAAATATTCATTTATGCTAATGAAATCTTTGTGCTCCATATACTTAGGCCTAATAGTTTCGATCTCCAGTGTTTTACTGTTATTGGATTGAATCGTGCCACAGCTAGAAAGCAGGGTCAGTAGGATTAGTGGGATGAGGGGGAAGAGTGTATGGATGGTTCGCATAATTAGAGTATAATTTCGTTGAATTTGTCACCAATTGTCAACTAATGCAATCGCTAGTTTTGATCATTTAAGATTGATTATTTTCTAATAATATTATCTTATAGTGAACCCTGCGGTGTTCGAGAATTTTCGAAGTTCTGTCCTTTACTCTTAATTTTATGGGCGTTTTGATAAGGTCTTTGATATCATGCCAGAAATGGACGATAGATTAGACTTTTGTGATACCCACCTTATCTTTAAAAAGGCTAAGAACTTCCACAATACGGCACAGGTGGGGTTTTTTTATTTTAGAGACTCAAGATCGAGCTGGTAGGTGCCGACCCGAGTTGTTGGGCCAGTCATTTTAATGGCATAAGCATCTTGTATTTCTATCTGAATGGTTCCTCCGGGCATGTGCACGGTGATGTCTTTATCACACAATCCTAATTTATGGGCTACCGCGGCTGAAGCGCTACTACTGGATCCAGAGGCTAGGGTATAGCCGGCTCCTCGCTCCCAAATTTCAATTTGTATATTACTTCGATCGAGCACTTTTAGAAATTGAACATTAGTTCTATTAGGGAAATGCGCATGATTTTCGAGTAAAGGGCCATCCTGGTGGGTCATTTCGGCTGAGATCGCATCTAGGGGGATCACGCAATGTGGGTTTCCAATATCGGCTATGTGACAGGTGTAAGTCTTTTGGTTAACGGTCAGTAAAGCATCTGGAGCAAAGTGCACCGTCCCCATTTCAACGGTGATCGCATTTCTTGGATCTTGGATATCGATACTGACTTCGCCACCTAAGGTTTCCACTTTAAAGGGATTCGCCTTAATTTTTTTATTATCATAGAGATAACGGGCGAAGATACGTAAGCCGTTGCCGCTTTTTTCTGCTTCGGATCCATCGGGATTAAAAATTTTCAAGGCGCAATCAGCTGATTCACTCGGTAGCGGACCATAGAGGATCCCGTCGGATCCCAAACCAAAATTTCTGTGGCAAATACGTTTGATGGTTTCTGCATCGGGAGCTTCACTACAATCTTGGGGATCTAATACTAGGTAATCGTTGCCTAAAGCATGGTATTTGTGGAATTGCATTTTTCTTAAGTTTAAAAAATTAATTAGATTGGGCTCGGTTATAAGCACTGACTAAAGCATTCAGTCCCGCTTTTTCTATGCTCGGATCAATCCCGCAGCCAAAAAAGCTTTCACCGGTTACGTTATTAATTTCTACATAAGCCGCCGCTTCAGTTTTGGAGCCACTCCCAATGGAATGTTGCCGGTAGTCTTTTAAGGTAAATCCTTTCCACCCTTTCTTATCTAGAGCATTGACGAAAGCACTGATGGGACCATTGCCCGTTCCCTCGATCTCATAATTCTGACCGGCATTATTGACCTCAGCGTTCAGCGTTACTTTACCTTGGGCCGTAGAGGTTGCTACAGTTTTTAGTTCTAGGGGCGTAGTTAAATTCACGTATGCTGCCTTGTAGAGGTTAAGGATCGCTCCAGGTTTTAATTCAGTACCTTCCTTGTCCGCGAACAAATTAATTGCATTGCCCACTTCAGGGTGCATTGCTTTGGGCAAATCAAGTCCGAAGTCTTGGTTGAGAATAAAAGCCACACCCCCTTTGCCACTTTGGCTATTGATCCGGATAATCGCCTCATAAGTCCGTCCAATATCTTTGGGGTCAATTAGGAGATAGGGGACTTCCCAAAGTGAGGTATCTGAATCACTTTTTTCTCTTAGGTCCATGCCTTTTTTGATGGCATCTTGGTGAGAGCCAGAGAATGCAGTGAAGACTAAGTCACCCGCGTAGGGATGACGTTCAGGCACGTGCATGCGAGTGACGCTTTCATAAATGGAACGAAGGGCCTCTAGGTCTCCAAGTTCTAGCATTGGGTCGATGCCTTGAGAATAAAGGTTCAGTGCGACCGTTACTATATCTAGGTTACCGGTTCTTTCTCCATTTCCAAATAAGGTTCCTTCAACTCGATCAGCGCCCGCGAGTAAACCTAGCTCAGTCGCCGCTACGCCGGTACCTCGATCATTGTGCGTATGGAGGCTGATAATCGCCGAGGAGCGATTTTTGAGATGGGTACAAAACCACTCAATTTGATCTGCGTAAATATTGGGAGTGGAGACTTCGACAGTTGCGGGAAGGTTCAGGATTATTGGGTTTTCTGGACTGGGTTGCCAAACGTCCATGACCGCATGGCAGACTTCTAAGGCGTAGTCTACTTCGGTATCCGAAAAGCTTTCCGGGGAATATTGGAAGCGTAGGTGCGTTCCTTCGAGTGTTTCACTGAGTGATTTTACTAATTGTGTGCCTTCAACCGCAATTTGCTTAATCGCTTCTTTTGATTTATTGAAAGTGACTTTTCTCTGCAAGGGCGAGGTAGAATTATAGAGATGAACAATCGCGGAGTGAGCCCCTTTGAGGCTTTCAAATGTTTTTTGGATAAGGTGCTCCCTTGCTTGAACTAAAACTTGTATCGTAACATCTGCAGGAATCCTTTGCTCGTCGATCAGGCGCCTAATGAACTGAAATTCTGTATCGCTTGCTGAGGGGAAGCCGACTTCAATTTCTTTGAACCCTGTTTTTACGAGGCACTCAAAAAAAGCTACTTTTTCGTCTATGCTCATAGGGATCGCCAATGCTTGATTGCCATCTCTTAAATCGACACTCGCCCAAATAGGTGCTTTGTTTAATGTACGGTCAGGCCAGTTCCTGTTCTCTAGAGGAATTTTCTTGGCGGTGGGGTATTTGGATATTGAGCCTTTTTGCATATGAAATGGTGCAATAAATTGAATTGATAGTTATTAAATATTCAGCTTAATAAAATTTATTATCTAAAATCAAATTAGAATTTCTTAATTATTGTGACAGTCGAAAATTTAACTCTTAAAGGTCGTACGATATTGTTGGGCATAACAGGATCTATAGCTGCCTATAAATCTGCGGATTTATGTTCTCGTCTAACCGAGGCGGGTGCAAGTGTATATCCTATTTTAACGCAATCAGCCTGTCGTTTTATTCAGCCCCTGACTTTGCAAATAATCGCCAAGAATCCAGCTTTGACGGATTTATGGGATGAATCGGAGCATAATCACCCCAAGCATATTGAATTGGCTGATTCAGCAGATCTTTTATTGGTGGCCCCGGCGAGTGCTCAATGTATAGCTTTATTCGCTCAGGGATTAGCCCCTGATCTTCTATCCACAGTTCATTTGGCCACGAAGGCTCCGATATTAATCGCTCCGGCCATGAATGGCAAAATGTATGAGCATCCAGCCACCCAAGCAAATTTAGCGACCTTAAAAGAACGTAACTATCATTTCGTTGACCCCGTCGAAGGTTTATTGGCGTGTGGCTATGAAGGTGTCGGGAAATTAGCGCCCGTAGAAACGATTTTATCACAAGTAAATAGTTTACTTGTGGCGAAATAACCTTTGAATAGTTGCTTATATTTCCGTTAGGAAATCCTTTTGTGCCGCCCTTAGCGTGATTGATTTCCTAGTTACACAATTCATTATTTACTTAATATATGTATAATAACCCCATTCATCGTTTAAGGTATTACGGCTTACAGTTATTGCTTGTAGCCATTGTTGTTTCAACAGCCTCCGTTGGTTATAGTGATGATCTACCGACCCTCAAAAGCTTAAAAGAGGAACACGTTAAGAGCAATAATACCCAGTATGTTCATAATAAAATAAATTCTTTTTTAGCCAAAGGAAGACTCTTAAGAATTGGAGCGGATGCCACAGAAGAGCAATTATTTAGAATCTATAAGAAAAAGCCGAACAAATACCGGTCATTCCACCAAGTCACTGTACGAAATATAATCACCACCACCGAGAATATATATGACGGTGAAGCAGCTATATCAATTATTTCAAAAAATGGGCAGGAGGTTAGTCGCCAAAAGGTTCTCGGAGACGAGCTTCTTGATATAAAGAGGGAAGCCGTGATGGATGGGCCTTTTCTTATAGTTCACGAAGAAGGTTGTCTCACGGTTGATGCTTTCGAATTGGTTGAAGGTGTTGAATGCGTCCGCTTGCTTGTCGATAAAAGAAGCCAACATCCTTATGAAAAAATTTGGCTGAGGTTGGATAATTTTCAAGAAGCTAAGACTTCTCAATTAGAAATAAGTGCCGATGGAGAAGACCAACTCATTGAGTTTTATTATAGTGAATTTCAGAAAACAAAAGGTACAATTTTTTCACAAAGAGTGGATAAGAAAATAAATGGTGAATTAGTCTACACGACAATAATTGATTTATTTGAGACAAATTACGGAATTTATAATTCGTTTTTTAAAGCAGAATAAAAGCTAGGGGATATATGAAAAATTGAGCTTCTATAAGTGCCCGAAAGGTCTCGTTATTGAGGTTTTTAGAAAAGCTATAGGTTAATAACAAGCTTAAGCTCACAATGGAATAGGGACTTCCGGGATCAAGGCTTGCTATTAGGAATCCAAGAGACGCTATTAGTGATAGAATCAGTACTTTCTTTCGTCCTAATATACTACCCAGTGACTTAATTCCGATTTTATGATCTATGGCCGATTCTTTTTCTGAGAGAATAAGGCAGTTTAGGAAGCAAATAATTCCATAGGAAATAAAAGTATAATGATCAATCACTGCATCAATTAAGAATAAGACCCCATAAGAAAATATCCCAGCAACAAATAGCTCTTTGGGAAAGGCTTTTTTGAAAATTAACTGGTTGAGGAGTGTATAGGCCAAAAGAAATCCGAGCAGTAAAATACCTTGAAATATCTTATCAGAGTTTAGGGAATTTAAGCTCAGGATTATGTCAAAAATAAGCACTATTAGCCAAAGTAACCAAAGCGGTTTCTCGTAATTTTTAGCAAATTGGTGTCTTTGGGACTCTATTTCCAGGCCATGTCGAACATCAAAAAGTCGATCAGACATATAAACAAGCCATATTGAAAGCCCCAATACAGTCATTTTAATGGGGTCTATTGAACCAGTTAACACCCTTGAAAAGTAGGCATGCCAAGCTAGACCAATCAGGGTAGCATCTAGAGCACTTACACTTAGAAGGTGCTTTAGGGAACTTTTTAGAGATGTTTGGGTCATTTATAGGTGTCTTATATTTCGTGTTTTACAAATCGCGAATTCTATGATGTGTTATGGTCATGATTGAAGAAAAAAGCAACTGGAGGCTTATATCAAACCACGGCCTAGTCCTTATATGCCTTGAGAATTACGAAGGTTATCCAATGCGAGTAATCGGTCAAGTAATAGGCATAACAGAACGTGCAGTTCAGCGAATCATCGCCGATTTGGAGAAAGAAGCTTATATAAAACGGGAGAAAGTGGGGCGCAAAAATCGATACAGCATCCTAAAAGAGTCAAAAATGCGCCATTCGGTCAATGGACACTGTACGGTCGGGCAATTTTTAAAAACCTTTTCTCTAGAGGCGGCGCTTCCTGATGTTGAGTTAAATGCCTTAAATCATTGGAGAATTGGCGAACACGGCTCTGAAATTAAATTTCAAATCAAGGAATCTTGATAAGATGATATAAAACTTGATTTTTACCCAAGTTTAGTAATTTATTATTAAGCATGAGTAAGAACTTTATATTTTCATCAGAATCTGTAGGAGAAGGTCACCCGGACAAAGTGGCTGACTTCATTTCAGACAGCATATTAGACGCTTGTTTGGCGCAAGATCCGCAAAGCCGAGTCGCTTGTGAAACTTTAGTAAAGAGTGATCAAGTTATCCTTGCTGGTGAAATTACGACCAAAGCCGAATTTGATTACGATGCGGTGGTCAGAGAAGCCATAGACACGATTGGATACACTAATGACGACGATGTTTTCCAAGCAGATAAAGTGGTCATTACTAATTATTTAACAAAGCAATCAGTGGATATAGCACAGGGCGTAGATGCACGCGAAGCTTCCGGGAAAAAAACCGATCAGCAAGGTGCAGGCGACCAAGGAATTATGTTTGGCTATGCCTGTCGGCAGACACCCGAGTTGATGCCCGCCCCGGTTATGTTTGCGCACAGGGTACTTAGAGAGATGGCCCATCAAAGAAAAGATTTGCAGGTGCCTTGGCTGCGTCCGGATGTTAAAAGTCAGGTTGCTTTAGCGTACGAAGGAGAAAAAATTGTTGGAATCAAAAATGTTGTGATTTCTACACAACACACCGAAGACATTTCTATTAAAGAGATCGAAGAATTTTGTGTAGAATCAGTTATCAAAAAAGTCCTACCCGAAGAATTAATGAATTCAGATACTGAATTCTTAATCAACCCGACTGGTAATTTTGTTATAGGTGGTCCTCAAGGAGATGCCGGCCTCACAGGCAGGAAAATTATAGTCGATACTTACGGCGGTTGGGCGCGTCATGGTGGGGGCGCTTTTTCTGGAAAAGATCCTTCAAAAGTCGACCGTTCGGCAGCTTATTTCACTCGCTGGGTTGCTAAAAATGTAGTGGCCGCTAATCTCGCAGATGTTTGTGAGCTTGAAGTTGCCTACGCAATCGGACACCCATACCCTACGAGTATTCATATCGATACCTTCGGTACGAATACCGTTGATGAAGCAAAGATAGTAGCAGCCGTTAAAGAGGTATTTGATTTTAAGCCTGCCGCAATTATCGAACAGCTTGACTTGCTCAGACCTATTTACCGTGAATCCACTAATTATGGTCACTTTGCCAAAGACTCACTGCCATGGGAAGTCACTTCACGGGTAGATGCTTTAAAACAATTAATTTAACCTTTCATTTTAAAACAAAAAAAGAAATTTATATGACACAACAAACCGATACAGATACCGCCGTTCAAGAATCCGTTGATTATAAAATCAAAGATATTAATTTAGCTGAGTTTGGCAAAAAAGAGGTGGAAATTGCCCAGCACGAGATGCCGGGTCTTATGGCAACTCAGGAAAAGTATACGGCCGAGAAGCCCCTTAAAGGTGTGCGCATCATGGGAAGCTTACACATGACCATCCAAACTGCGGTGCTTATTGAGACATTAAAAAACCTCGGTGCAGATGTTCGCTGGTGTTCCTGTAATATCTTTTCGACTCAAGATCACGCAGCAGCGTATGTTGCCAAATATCTTGATGTTCCTGTCTTTGCTTGGAAGGGCGAAACCTTAGACGAGTATTGGTGGTGCACGTCTCAAGCATTGACTTGGCCAGACGGCAAGGGACCTGAGCTGATTGTCGATGATGGCGGGGATGCGACTTTGTTAATCCACAAAGGCTATGAATTAGAAAATGGGGATGATTGGGTTCATTCTGATTCCAGTAATATGGAAGAAGCGGTGATCAAGAGTCTGCTCAAAAAAGTGCACCAAAAACATTCAAATCATTGGCATGAAGTTGTCGAAGATTGGAAGGGTGTATCTGAAGAGACTACAACCGGCGTGCATAGGTTATATGAAATGCATAATGAAGGGCGACTTCTAGTCCCAGCGATTAATGTGAACG
>CAJWRZ010000045.1 GCA_913045955.1 uncultured Puniceicoccaceae bacterium | reverse complement strand
TTAATTATGCCACGTTTACTCGGAGTCGATATACCCGCAAATAAGAAGCTAGAATACTCGCTTCGTTACATCTATGGAATTGGTCCTACTAGAGCCAAGCAAATTGTCGCCATTTCTGGTTTTGATCCAGATCGACGTGCCGGTGATCTGAATGAAGAAGAGGTCAATCAGCTTGCTTCTATAGTAGCTGAGAAGCAGTATGTCGTTGAAGGTGATTTGCGTCGTGACCGTGTTGCAAATTTAAAGCGTCTTTCTGCAATTCGTGCTTACCGTGGTATAAGACATCAAAGAGGGCTTCCAGTGCGTGGCCAAAGAACTAAGACAAATGCAAGAACTCGTAAAGGTGCAGTAAAGCCGGTACGTAACTAATCCTATTTAGAATTTATTATTATGAGCGAAGAGGAAAAAGGAAATAATACAGAAGCGGAATCTCCCGTTGATGCTAAAGTTGAAGTGGAAGTTGATGCTAAAGCCGAAGTTAAGGTAGAAGCCAAAGCTGAAGTTCAAGCTCAAGTTGAAGTTGAAGTTGAAGCTGAACCTAAAGCTGAGACTAAAACAAAAGCTAAGTCTAAGGCCAAAGCTAAAACAACTCCCAAAGCAGATGCCGATGCCGATGCTAATGCCGAAGCAGTGGTAGAAGAAAAAAAGCCAGAAACTGCTGAAGATTTACTCAAGAGTGATTTGGAAGGCATTAAAATCCGTAAAGCTAAAGGTAGTAAAAACATCACATCAGGTATCGTAAATGTGCTAGCTACTTTTAATAATACCAAGGTGACTTTCACAGATCCAAGTGGTAATGTGATTTCATGGTCTAGTGCTGGTAAATGTAATTTTAGAGGTTCACGTAAATCAACCGCCTACGCTGCTCAAGTTGTAACACAAGACGCAGGACGTGTTGCCGTCTCTCATGGTATGAAAGAAGTTGTCGTAAAATTAAAAGGTCCAGGAATGGGTCGTGATTCTGCTGTACGTGCCTTACAATCTTTAGGAATTATCGTAACTCAAATTGTTGATGTTACTCCTGTTCCACATAACGGGTGTCGTCCACCCAAACGTCGTCGTGTATAGGATGATTCTGCCATCTATGCACATAAACATATCTTAAGCAGTTAAATAAAATTAAAATACTATGGCTCGTTATACTGGTCCAACAACTCGAATTAATCGCCGCTTCAGTCAGGCGATTTTTGCGCCTACAAAAGCATTTGAGCGCAAACCACACCTACCTGGTCAACACGGCCCAAGGCTTCGTCGTAAATTAAGCGACTACGCTATCGGCTTAAATGAAAAGCAAAAGCTTCGTTATATGTACGGTATGACCGAGAAGCAGTTCCGATTGACTTTTGGACGCGCTAAAAACAAGCGTGGGGTTACTGGTGAAATTTTCTTACAAATGCTTGAGTGCAGACTCGACAATGTTGTTTACCGTCTTGGTTTCTCTAAGTCTAGAGCAGCAGCCCGTCAATTTGTGGGTCATGGTCACATTGCTGTGAATGGTAAAAAAACTGATATCTCTAGTTTTATGGTTAAAGAAGGTGACGTAATTGAAGTTCGTGAAAGAACCTCTTCACGTCAATTGGCCACTAAGAATATCGAGGAGAGTCAGGCTAGGACAATTCCTGAGTGGCTTAATTTAAATACAGATTCGCTAAAGGCTTCTGTAAACCGGATCCCTTCAAATGAGGAGACCGAAGCTAGTATCAATGTTCAGCTTATCGTTGAGTTTTATTCACGATAATCAGTAACTTAATTTATTTTAACTTTTTAACTCTTTTAAAGAATTTTATATTATGCCAAAACGATTAGGAAAATTTGAATTACCAAACCGCTTATCGAAATCAGAAGATACAGCGACCGATACATTCGCCAAATTCAGTGCCGAGCCATTTGAATCTGGTTACGGCCACACAATTGGAAATGCACTTCGCAGAGTCTTGCTCAGTTCTATTGAGGGCGCAGCAATTTCATCTGTTAAGATTGAAGGCGTTCAGCACGAGTTCCAAAGTGTTGAAGGTATCGTCGAAGATGTGACTGATATTGTTTTAAACCTTAAAAAGGTACTCTTCATTGCCGAAGGCCGTGACTCAGTGAGCCTTATTATTGATAAAGAAAGCTCAGGAGAGATCAAAGCAGGTGATATCCAACTTGTGGATGGAATTTCTGTGGTGAATCCCGACCTCGTCATTTGCACGCTGAATAAAAAGCAGCGTTTCTTTGCTGAATTAGAAGTTCGTGTCGGCCGTGGCTATTGCCAGGGTGAAGATAACAAGAAGTCTGATCAGCCGATTGGAGTTATCCCGATTGATTCTCTTTTTAGTCCAGTGAGCTTAGTTAAGTACTCAGTTGAGAACACACGTGTCGGACAAGAGATGGACTATGATAAGTTGATCCTTGAGATCACTACGGACGGTCGTATCACACCCGATGAGGCTATCAAGCAAAGTTCTGCTATTTTAAAACATCACTTAGAGGTATTCGAACAGTTATCCGAAGAATCAATTGAATTCGAGAACGAGACTAAAGAAATAAGTGAAGAGCAGAATCGTTTACGTAAGCTTCTTAATATGAGTGTAAATGAAATCGAACTTTCAGTTCGTGCCGCTAACTGCTTGAATAATGCAAACATCACCACGGTTGGAGAGCTTGCAATGAAATCAGAGCAGGAAATGCTTAAATACCGTAACTTCGGTAAGAAATCTTTAAATGAAATTAAAGATAAATTAGAGCAGCTCGGCCTTTCATTAGGAATGAAGATCGATGAGCGTCTTCTAGATAATCCAATCGAACTATAATCCATTTATTCATTTTAATTCTATACTATCATGCGTCACAGCAAAAGAAGACATAAACTAGGCGTCACTGGCCCTCATCGTTCTGCAATGTTATCCAACCTAGCGGTTGCATTGATTACGCATGGACGGATCAAGACCACGCTATCTAAAGCTAAAGCGCTTCGCCCATTCATTGAAAAGGTTATCACCTTAGCCAAAAAAGCGAATCAAGCCAATGACGCAGCGCGTAAGTTACATTTCCGTCGTCTTGCCATAGCGCGTGTTCGGGACAAAAAAATCGTAGCTGTTTTGTTTGACGAGAAAGTTGCAGAGTTTTTGGAGCGACCAGGAGGTTATACTCGTATTTATAAATTAGGTCAACGTCTTGGAGACGCTGCAGAAATGGCTTTAATTGAATTTATTGACGCTAACGACGAAGGCTACGCCAAGCCGGCAAAGAAAGCGACTAAGCCTCAAGCAAAAAAGGCAAAAAAAGAAGCGAGCAAGAAAGAAGCTCCTGAGGTGGAAGCTGAGGTAGAAGGCGAAGAAGCTGAAGAAGAAGCCGTTTCAGATAAAGCAAGTGAGCCAGAAGCCGAAAAGCCAGAAGCCGAAGAAGCTGAAGCTGAAGAAGAAGCCAAAGCTGAATAAAGCTCTTTTAAATATTTCACCCCAAATATAAAAGCACATTTCTTTTCGGAAATGTGCTTTTTAGCAGTGAAATCTTGCAAGTTCTAGGACTCCTTGCTAATAAATTAGATTCTATTATGTCTCGAATATATTTATCGCCTCCTGACGTTTCAGCTAAAGATCATTTAGCGATAGAAGGCGCATTAAATTCTGGATGGATCGCACCAGTAGGGCCCGACCTAGAAGCTTTTGAAGCATCAGTAGCTCAGCGTTTAGGCCGCAAATACGCTTTAGCCGTTAATTCAGGGACCGCTGCGTTGCACTTAGCGCTATTAGCCCTTGATCTTAAGCCTCAAGACCGAGTTATATGCCCTAGCTTAACATTCGCAGGTTGTGCATTCCCGATCCGCTACTGTGGCGCAGAGCCCGTCTTTGTCGATAGTGAGCTTGATACTTGGAATGTAGATCCAGAATTACTTGAGACCGCGATTGAAGCACTCATTAAAGAGGGAACGCCCCCTAAGGCGGTGATCGTGGTCCAAATTTATGGTCAATGTGCTCAAATGGATAGAATTTCAGCTATTTGTCAGCGCTATGAATTAACTATGATAGAAGATGCTGCCGAATCTCTAGGGGCTTCTTATAAAGGACAGTGTGCCGGCTCTTTTGGGGAAGTCTCATTTCTTTCATTTAATGGGAATAAAATTATCACGAGTTCTGGGGGAGGAATGCTTCTGACCGACAATAAGGCTTTATTTGAAAAAGCAAGGTGCCTCGCGAGCCAAGCAAGAGAGCCCGTTTTGCATTACGAGCATGCGGCTGTCGGTTATAATTACCGTCTTAGTAATTTATTAGCTGCATTAGGGCGCAGTCAGTTAGAAGATTTAGACCATAAAATTTCACAAAGAAAAGAACACTATTCAGCTTATGTAGATGCTCTAGGCTCGATTGATGGCGTTCGTTTTATGCCGATTTCTAAAGACGGAGAAGCTAATTATTGGCTGACTATATGTTTGATAGACGGCTCTCAAACAAAGTCTAGCCGGGATCAAATCATAGCGCTGTGTGCTGCGGAAAATATTGAAGTCAGGCCGACTTGGAAGCCCTTACATCTACAGCCAGTTTTTAGTTCAAGTAAAGTTTTTGGAGGTGCGGTTTCTGAAGACTTATTTAAATGCGGGCTCTGTTTGCCCAGTGGGTCTAATTTGCCGGTTGAATCCCGTGATCGCATCATTAATTTATTAAAATCGGCCTTAATGGAAGGCTGCGCATAGGGATGAAAGTTCTTAAATTATATTTTAATTTTAAATCTTTAGGTTTGTTCGTGGTCTATGGATTACTTGGCTTCTTAAGTTTAAGTTTTGCTTACGAACTCCGGTTTGATTTTAATATCCCCGAAACCTATATCGAAAATCGTAATGCTGCCTATATTTGGTTCATATTGGTGCAGTTAGCGTTTCTGTTGGCGCTTGGGCAATTTGATTCAGTTTTATCTCAGTTTAGATTGCCCGATTTATTCCGCCTATTCATCGGGCTATTTATAAGTGCCTTGTATTGCATTTTTCTTTGGTACTTTTATGAAGGAAGTGGAATTCCTCCGCGCTCAGTCACCGTGACTAATCTATTGTTATTTTTCATATCGCTGGCTGGATTTAGGATATTCCTACGATTATACTATGGTGAAGAATTGCTGGGCTGGTTTTCAGGAACTGAGGGTTTTAAGTCCGTTGCGATAATTGGGGCGGGGGAAGTAGGATCTGTTATATGTGCGGATATTCTTGGTAAAAAGAAAAAACTAAAAATCAAGCCGGTCATATTTTTAGATGATTCAAAAGAAAAAATTGGCCGATTTATGCATGGCATCCCAATTGTGGGTCCCGTTGATTCTCTTTCTGAAATAGCCACGAGATATTCAATTAAAAAAGTGATCATTGCCTTTCCTTCGGCTAGTTCAAAAAAGGTTCGCTCAGTTGCAGAAAAAGCACGGGCCTTAAAACTCGAAGTCGACACCGTTCCAGCTTTATCTGACCTAGTCAGTGGCAGAGCAACAGCCACTCAAATACGTCCCATTGAATTGGAAGACCTGCTCGGTCGAGATTCAGTCGCTATAAACTCCGATAAGATACAAGCGATGATATCGGGAGAACGAATTCTTATCACAGGCGCTGGAGGGAGTATCGGGCAGGAGCTTGTTTCCCAAATTTTAAAAAATGATCCGGAAAGTATGCTCTGTATTGATCAGTCCGAAATGGCTATTTTTAATCTTAATTTTTCAGTGCTTATGAAAGCGCCTTTAAAATCTAGGGTAAAAACCTCTATTCTTGATATAGCAAATAGTGACTATTTAGAGAGCCAAATAGTACAATTTAAACCAACGCTGATTTTTCATGCAGCTGCGCACAAGCATGTTAATTTAATGGAAGGTCAGCCGGAAGAAGCTTTACGGAATAACTATTTTGCATCGATTGATTTGATGCGTTTAGCCAGCAAGCACGCAGTTAAAAATTTCATTCTTATTTCTACGGATAAAGCAGTGAATCCAACTAGCGTTATGGGTGCTAGTAAACGTCTAGCTGAGTTGGGCTTACAAGAACTTCAAAATATGCCGGATAATAAAACTCAATTTATGGCGGTAAGATTTGGCAATGTTTTGGGATCTTCGGGCAGCGTGATTAATATATTCAAAGAGCAGATTTCTTTAGGCGGCCCAGTCACGGTGACGGATCCAGAGGTCACTCGCTTCTTTATGACGGTTAGCGAGGCGATTAGTTTAGTCCTTGAGTCTGCAACAAAAGGTTCTGGTGGAGAAATATTTGTCTTGGATATGGGAGAGCCCGTTAAGATTTTAGCCTTAGCCCAGCAAATGATCAGCCTAAGTGGCTTTAAAGAAAACGATGATATCGATATTGTCTTTTCAGGCCTCAAGCCAGGAGAAAAGCTTTATGAAGAAGTGCAGCATTTAAATGAGGTACATACTCAAACAGATCATCCAAGAATCTTTAGATTTATCGCAAATCAAGAAGCTGAATTGTCGCTCGATGAGGTTTCTGAAAAATTAATGCGTGCCGTAGAAACGCATGACACATCTAAAGTTAAAGACTCAATTAAAAGCATTATCAGCGAATACAGTCCTTCTGAATGATCGCGATAGAGTGTGGGGATTTTTTCCCAGAGCTGCTTAAATTTTCGAATTGGGATCCTTTTCTATAGAATCATCAATGACTGTGGAAGCAGACTTTGGTTTAGGCCTATCGAATACAGGTAAGTGCTTTTTGAAATAGAGTATCCCCGCCTGAAATAGAATTCTAGGCATGGCATTAAGCGCGGTATCGAAGGGATGAAGTAAGCAGTGCTTTATAAGGTTTTGGCTATTTAATTTGTGGGATTTGCCACTCATGTAGGTCTTCATTTTACATTGATTATTTTCATACAGGTCAATTCCAAGAAAAACAGAATCTTCATTTAATTTAAACTTGAATTCATAATTGCCTTCAACCGGATTGTAAGGAGAAACGTGGAAGGCTTTATTAGAATTTGCCTTAAAGTAACCCTTTGAATCTTCGATTAAATCTTTCAGAAAATAGAGGTGGCGGTCTCCAAATGTATTATTGACTTCAACTAATGCTTCTTGGATCGCATTCTTTTTGTTAATTTTGAGGAAAAAATTTACAGGGTTAAAAGCCTTACCTAGATAGCGGGGTGAACTGACTAAAATGATACGCTCATCTCCAACGGCATCTGCCATAAATTCCTTTAATTGCTCTTTGATTGAAGCAGAATAACCTTTTAAATAATCATTATCCCTGATCTCTAAAAGGCGATTTTGATTGTAGCCAAAGAATAAATAGGTCTTAGAAAGCGCCTTAAGCTCACTGATATCAAAATGAAAAAAAGTAAATGGGTACTTAAATGCATGGCGCTTGGGCGAAAGCCTTTCATGCATTACATTACCCCTGTAGAGCCTGTGCGCATCGATCATAATTCTATGCCAAAGGCTTCGGCTACTTTTACCGATGATTGCACCGCATCTTCATGGAAGCCATAGCCGAAATAACTGCCGCATAGCCAAGTATTCTTCTCACCAATATTTTCTCTAAGAATCTTTTGCGCATTTAAGGCATCAAAAGAATAAAGCGGGTGCGTTAAGATGGTTTGGTTGATGATTGCTTTAGGGTTAATCTCAGTCTGTGGGTTCAGCGTTACAATATAGGGATTTTTAACCTTAAGACGTTGGAGCCGATTCATGTAATAACTGACGCTGACCGGCGAAGATTTTTGGTGACCCGTTTTTCGGATGAAATTCCAAGAAGCCCAGAGGGATTTTGAAGGCGGCATGAACTCAGTGTCGGTATGGAGGATCACCGAATTATCTTGATAGGTCCAAGGGCTCAGGCCGGCTTGCTCATTTGGAGTGGGATCTCCTAAAAGTTCCAAGGCGGTATCGGCATGCGTTGCGATGATGACATGATCAAAAGTTTCCGTTGAGCCCGAATCAAATTGTATCTGAACAGATTCATTCTTCGGTCGAAGGATTTCTTTAATCGCAATATTTGTCCTAGGTGGATTTTTGAGCGTCTTTAAAATCGCCGATACATAGGTGTGAGAACCTCCCTTAACTGCGTACCACTGGGGGCGATTAATTAAACGCAGCAAGCCATGATTCTCTAAGAAATGAAGGTATGGCTCAGCCGGGAAATCGCGCATCTTTATAATAGGGGAAGACCAAATCGCTGCCCCCATAGGAAAGAGGTAACTATTTTGAAATTCTGGGCAGAACTGCCGATCATCTAAATAATCGCCCAAAGTCTTATCTTTCAAGTAACCACTCTTAAGGTCTTTATAGCCTATAACTGCAAATCTCAATAGGTCACCTATTAGGGCAAAATGCCTTAATTTAAAGAGGTAACTGAGGTCGGGAATCAAGCCTTTTAGGCTGGTCCCCGCATAGCCGTAATTAGTTATGTGATCAAAATAACTGAAGGTCATGCAACTCTTTTGAAGTTCAACATCCAAGCGCTTTAGTAATTGGCTGAAGTGCGGGTAATTCTCCTTATTCATCACGATAAAGCCAGTATCCACAGCCAAGCCTTTGTCATCGCCATCAGGGATAATTAAAGTCCTAGTGTGTCCACCAATCCGCGTATTTTTCTCGAGCAGATGAACGTCGTGTTTTTTGTTCAGCAAATAAGCAGCGGTTAAACCAGCAACCCCGCTCCCGATAACCGCTATTTTTTTAGGTGAATTCATAGATTAAGACTTCTTTGAAAATAAATAGTGCATGACGAACCATTCTTCACCTTGTTTAAAGGCAAATAATTCCGAGCAGGCTAGGTAGAAAATTCGCCAGCGTTGAATCCAAAGTGGGGTATCTTTCCCGTATGTCTTTTGGAATTGTTCTTTAATTAATTTTTCATGGCGATCTTGCTTTTTGAGCCAAGCCTCAAGGGTCTTACTGTAATGAACCCCATTGACCATCCATTGGTCAACTAAGTTGAAGCCTTTAGCTGACTTGGGTAAAAGTTCAACAGAGGGCATGATACCCCCAGTAAAAAAATACTGAGCCATCCAATCCCTTTCATGCTCAACCTCAAATAAGTAAGTTGCCTGCTTGTGAGCAAAGACATGAGCGAAGATTAATCCATCAGGGTTCAGCCAATTTGATAAGCGCTCAAAGAGTAGGGTGTGGTTTCTTAAGTGTTCAAACATCTCGATTGAGACAATACGGTCGTAGGTATTTGAAGCTTGAAAATCATTTATATCAGCGGTGATCACTTCTAGATTATTCAAGCCTCTTCTCTTTGCTTCAGCATCAATCCAAGCTTTCTGTGTTTTGGAATGGCTCATTGAAGTGATCGTACTTTCTGGGTAATGCTCAGCCATCCAGAAACTGAGTGAACCCCATCCACAGCCCAGCTCAAGTATGGCCTGCCCATTAACAAGCTTCGCCCGCTCGCATGTGAGCTTGAGCATTTTCACCTCCGCGGACTCCAAAGTCTCGGATGGGCGCTCCCACAAGCAGCAACTGTATTTTAAATGATAGCCCAGTGCAGTCTGAAAGTAATCCGTAGGCACTTCATAATGTTGCTCCTTGGATTGATCGGTAGATTCTGCGATTGGGCGCGTACTTAAATCGGCAAGCCAAGATTCGGTGGAGCGCGGGTGCTTTGACAAGTATTGACTATGCTGCTTCAGCTGCTGACGAATCCCAAATCGGATGACTGAGTCAGGTAGGAGTCTTCGTTCGGCAAGTATGGATGGTAAGTGCATAGAAATTAAGTCTATTTGTAAGTTATATATAGCGAGTGGGATTTATCAAATATGTTTAAAACGTTTTTCTTAATACCGCTACTTTTTTTATCTTTCGGGCCGATTGCTTTGACCGGTAAAACCCCGATGCATTCTCAAACTGACCTAGATGAACCTTACCTTGAGGCTTTAAAGTGGACAGATCCGGCTCAATACAGCCTCCCAGCTGCCGGAAGTCCTGAAGAATTTCGTATGCTGAGCAGGCTTGAGCAACTTTTTACTCAGTATACAGAATCGTATTTTGAAGCTCATTTTGAATCGGTTTATGCCGAGACGTTTTATTTCCGTGACGCGTTCAAGAAATTAAATCTCCGGGAAGATTTATATGCCTACTTTATTCACGGGATGCAGGCTATTGACTCAGCGAATTTTGAGTTCAATCACGTGATGCGCTCAAGAGATGAATATTTTATAGAGTGGACTATGTATTTGAAGTTTAAAGATAAAGACGTCACAGAATCTTCGATTGGCATGAGCCGTTTCCGTTTTGATTCTGAGGGGAAAGTTATTTTCCACCAAGACTATTGGGATCCAACGACTATCATCTACCGTAAGATCCCTATCGCAAAACAGCTGATACATTTCGTTCAGGGAAAAATGTGAATCCTTTAGTTTTTCGCAAAAAAATGGCCACCCGAATTAGGTGACCATTTGATTAATTAAATCAAAGATTTTTTCTTATTTAAAATCAGCTTC
>CAJWRZ010000044.1 GCA_913045955.1 uncultured Puniceicoccaceae bacterium | reverse complement strand
TAAAGTGGCGGAGAGAGAGGGATTCGAACCCCCGGAACCTTTCGGCTCAATGGTTTTCAAGACCACCGCAATCGACCACTCTGCCATCTCTCCGTTCCTAAGAAGTAATAATTGCTACGAAATCATAAGGAACTTGCAAGCAGTTTATTCAGTAAATCATCGAGTCGGTCTAAGTCACTTATAGAGCCATTGATTGATCTAGGTTGCGGTATTGAATAGCCTCGAGAAGATGTCGCTCACTAATTATTTCACAATTCGCTAAATCAGCAATTGTGCGCGCTACTTTAAGGATGCGATCATAGGCGCGCAATGAAAGTTTGAGTTCTTGCATCGCATAGTTGATGAGGCTTTGCAAATTAGGGGCAAGTTGGCAGTATTTTTTTACTTCTTGGGGGCTCATTCTTCCATTGCATCGATCATAGGCATTTTTTTTGTGCTTATATCTTAGGATTTGCTTGGCTCGGGCGCTTTCGCATCGCCTCCGAATATCTACCGAACATTCTGCATTTTTTGAATTATGAAATTGATCAACCGTCAATTCAGTAGAAGTAACATGGAGGTCTATACGATCTAATAAGGGACCGCTGATTCGTGAGCGATAACGCTCAATTTGCTTAAGGCTGCAACGGCAGTTTCTTCTTAGGTCTCCATTATAGCCACAAGGACAAGGGTTCATAGCGGCGATAAGCATAAAGGAAGCGGGCAAAGTAATCTCTGCTTGAATCCTAGAGATACTGACAATTCCGTCTTCAATAGGTTGACGCATCGCCTCAAGTGTAGAGCGCTTGAATTCAGGCAACTCATCAAGGAATAAAACTCCGTTATGAGCCAAAGATATTTCTCCTGGCTTTGGAATACTTCCGCCGCCAATCAAGGCGACTTCACTAATGGTATGATGCGGTGAGCGAAAAGGCCGACTTAGTATACCTTTTTTTTGCCTCTCTTTGATCGAACCATAGTTGGGACGAGCCGCTGAATGGATGGTGAGAATTTCTAAATATTCATCCAAAGTTGGTTGGGGCATGATTCCTAGAATTCGTTTTGCGACCATTGATTTTCCTGATCCTGGACTCCCTATAATTAATAGGTTATGGTTCCCACTCACCGCAATTTCAACCGCCCTTCGGAGAGATTGCTGCCCTTTAACATCAGCGAAATCAAGATCGAGTAGGGGTGGGTCAGAATAGAAAACTTCGGAGCTTTTGTCCTGCTGTGACTTTGGATTTAGCTGTGAGAATGCGTTTTTTTCTTCGGATAACCTCAAGCTTATTTGCGAGTTTTCAATTGGCTCTATTGGGAAGGAGTGATTTAAGAAGCCAGCCGCCTGACTGAGTGAGTCAATTGGGTAGACATTGATTCCTTTGATTAAGGAGGCTTCCTCTGCGGTGGCTCTAGGGAGCAAGAGCCCTTCCAGTCCCATTTTCTTGGCTAATATTGCTAAGGCGAGTCCACCTCGAATGGCTCGGAGTGATCCAGACAAACTCAGCTCACCGGCTATAAGTAAGCCCTTCAGCCTAATATTATTAGGAATTTGTTGGGTGGCGGATAGGATGCATAGAGCAATGGGCAGGTCATAAGCAGGCCCTTCTTTTCTCAGATATCCGGGCGCTAGGTTAATGGTTGTCTTGGTGTGGGGTGCTTTAAATCCACAGTTTTCTAGCGCGGAGATAACGCGGTCTTGGGATTCTTTAACCGCTGAATCGGGCAGTCCTACTAATATGTATTTGAGTTCGCCGCGTTCGCCACTATTCACTTCTACGGTTATGGGCTCGGCCGTAACTCCTAATAAAGCGCCAGAATGAGTGACTGCTAGCATAGTTTACTAATCATTTTATCGTTATCACTATTTTTTCTTATTGTGTCGAATGTTTTTCATGAATTTTATTTAAGTTAGTTTTGAAAATTGGAATTACAGGTGGAATAGGTTGTGGGAAATCGACGGTCCTTGAATATTTTCAAGAGCTTGGGTTAGATTGCTTATCGTCAGACGCAGTAGCTCAAGAATTAATAGTCAAGGATTTGCATGTGATCTCTGCTATTAAAGAAAAGTTCGGTCGCTTAGTTTTGGGTGATGATGAATTAGTGGATCGTAGCCGTCTTGCAGAGCTAGTTTTTAGAGATCCTGAAGCGCTTTCATGGCTGGAAAGTTTATTGCATCCATTAGTCCGTGAGCGTTGGTTAGATTTTATTTCAACGGATCATGGCCGCTTAGTTTTTGTTGAGATTCCCTTATTATTTGAGAAAAAACTTGAAAAGCACTTTGATTTCATTGTATGTATTACATCAACAGAGCTTATGGCAGACTCCCGTTTGATTGGGAAAAGACTGACCAAGCAAAGTATCCAACAGCGCCGCAAATTGCAGTTGCCCAATTCTGTTAAAATAAAACACTCTGACTTTGTTATTGATAACAATGGCTCGATTGAATTTTTAAAACTACAAATCAATAGACTTTTTAATACTTTAGAATCCTTAAAGGCCTCTTAATATAGCCTGGTTCTATTATTTTTCATACAATCCTAACCATACTCAATTTTCTATGAGCGAAGAAGATACAGAACCGAAGCAAGATCCTTCATTAAATGAGGAAGCCCCAGTAGCAAAGAAAAAAGCCGTGCGTAAGAAGGCGGTCAAGAAAGCGCCCGTAGATGATCAGGAAGTCGCTCCAGCCTTTGAGGGGCGTATGGAATTTTCTCCTGACGAGGCTGTGCCTCAAGAAAAGGAAGCTAAGGAAGCTCAAGGATCAGCTCAGACTCATTCTGAAGGGCCTGAGAATAATTCAAATAACTCAAATAATTCAGATCAGTCCGCCCCGGCTAATGGTCATAAAGGTAAGGGTTCTCAGGGTAATCAGCAGAACCAAGGACAGCATAATAATAATAATCGGAATAATCGGAATAATCGTAATAAGGATTCCAATAACCGGAACAATCGATTTAATAAGCAACGTCCTCAGAATAAAAAACCTCAAAAAAAAGGTGGGTCTCGCTGGCAGAACCGTAAGAGTCGGAATGATGAAGCTGAGCTTGTTGAATTCGAGGATTTGCTTAATTACGAGCCATTGGCCACAATGGAATCGATTGAGGGCTTGATCACTCAACTTGAAGCATCCGATACTCTTTTTGATTACGATGCTATTTATGCTATGGACCTCAATCAACTTAGGGAGGCTTTAGCGGGTCATTCCATTGATTTGAATGGTTCAAACAACCGAATCGCGATTTTGCAGGCTTTAATGAACCGTGCCTTTGAGGCTAAGGAGACCTTAATTTCAGAAGGTATTCTCGATATCCCAGAGAAAGGTCAAGGGGGATTCCTCGTCTACCAGTTAGATAGCTACAGAATTAAGCAGTCTAATACATTTATTCCTCAAGTTTTTATTGAGCATTATGGCTTACAAAAAGGCCATATCATCAAAGCGCAATTGCACACTAAGCTTGAGACAACTACCTGTAGCTTCGCAATTAAGATTCTGTCAGTCATGGGTGAGGATCCTTCAAAAATAGCGGATTCAGTTCCCTTTACCGAGCGTGTTCCGTATTATCCATTAGATCGTATTTTACTGGAGTCCGATATTGTGCCGGATAAAGATAATCTACCCATGCGAGTTGTCGATTGCCTTACACCGATTGGGTTTGGTCAGCGTGGTTTAATTGTTGCACCACCGCGTACCGGTAAAACAGTGCTTATGCAAGGGATTGCTAACTCAATTCAGCTGAACTATCCTGAAGCACATTTGATTGTACTTTTGATTGATGAGCGCCCTGAAGAGGTGACGGACTTTAAGCGAAAAGTGGAGGGCGAGGTGATCAGTTCGACCTTCGATGAGAATGCTGAAAGTCATGTGCATGCTGCTGAAGTGGTTATTGAGAAAGCCCGTCGTATGGTCGAAATGGGCCAAGACGTGATCATCCTTCTGGATTCTATAACCCGATTAGCGCGGGCTTATAATACAGTGATGCCCAGCTCTGGAAAGATCTTGTCGGGGGGTGTTGAAGCGAATGCCCTACAACTACCCAAGCGCTTCTTTGGTTCTGCAAGAAACATCGAAGAGGGCGGTAGTTTGACAATCATCGCCACCGCTTTGGTTGAGACAGGCAGTAAAATGGACGAAGTTATCTTTGAGGAATTCAAAGGCACGGGCAATATGGAGCTTCATCTGGACCGTGCACTCTCAGAGAAGCGAATTTTCCCTGCTTTAAGTATGGATAAGAGTGGAACCCGTAAAGAGGAGTTACTCTATCATCCGGATGAAATTCAAAAGATCTATTCGTTGCGTCGGGCGATGAAAGGGATCCCATCAGAGGATGCCATGGAAATGCTTATTCAGAGAATTAAGAAGACCTCGACTAACGTTGAATTCTTAATGAGTGTCGCACGATAAATGAATCTTTTGTGATAATTTTATCGCGGTTTTAGCCTTTAATTCTAATAATTACTACATGAACCCAATTTCCTTATTACTTGTATTTATGGCTTTTAAGTTATGCACCTACTTAGTTTTGGAATGGGTGAATTTGAAATACCTAAACAAGCACGCAGCCGATCTGCCTGAATCAGTGAAGGGAATTATGGACGAAGCAACATTTGCTAAATCAGTTGACTACACTCAAGCAAAGACTCGTTTCAGCTCCATAAACACACTCTATGATACCGCTACATTAGCTATAATTCTGCTCTGTGGTTTCTTGCCATTTATTTACGAGGGTCTGAGCGCGTTTCTCGGTTATGGTTTATTTTCTCAAGCCTTGGTCTTTATACTTTCGATGTTTTTAATAGGTCTTCCGTCGCTGCCCTTTAGTTGGTGGAGTACTTTTAAACTCGAAGAAAAGTTTGGTTTTAATAAAAGTACGCTCAGCCTTTGGATTTCAGATCAAGTCAAAGGTTTTGCGTTATCAATAATTATTGGAGTTCCTTTGATTGCTGCGCTCATTTGGATTGTAAATCAAATGGGTGATTTTTGGTGGGTTTGGGCATTTGTTTTCTTTTGGCTATTCCAAGTAGTCATGCTTGTTTTGTACCCAATGTTTATACTTCCATTATTTAATAAGCTGGAGCCTTTAGAAGCCGGCGAGTTAAAAGACCGTCTGCTCGCATTAGGGGATCGTTGCGGTTTTAAATCGAAGACGATTTACGTAATGGATGGCAGTAAACGCTCAGGACATTCCAATGCATTCTTCACTGGCTTTGGAGACTTTAGGCGAATTGTTCTTTATGATACCTTGATTGAACAAATGGAGATCGAAGAATTAGAAGCGGTACTCGCGCATGAGATTGGTCATTATAAATGTGGACACATTCCTAAGCGGTTATGCTTCTCTGCCTTTTCAACCTTTTTGCTTTTTGCGATTCTTGGATGGTTGATGCAAGCAACTTGGATATTTGAGGCACTCTTATTTCCTTCAGAAATGGCCAATACTTTTATACCCGCTTTTTTAATCATTTCATTGTTTGGAGGCTTATTTACTTTTTGGTTTTCTCCCTTGGATAGTCTTTGGTCAAGAAAGCATGAGTACGAAGCGGACGCATTTGCGAGTGAAGCGATGGGTGGACCAAATTCCTTGAAGCGTGCACTGCGCAAATTATACAAAGAAAATCTCAGTAATCTAATACCGCATCCCATTTATAGTTCATTTTATTATTCTCACCCAACTTTAGTTGAGCGGGAAGGCTCATTAATGAATGAATAAATTCATCGCCCTAAAATATAGCAGTCTAAAAAAAGTCCTAATTATTGGACTCATATTTTTTTCGTGCTTTGCGGATCTTCATGCCAGTCAAACGGTTCGTATTGCTACTTACAATCTTCGCAACTACTTAGTCAGTGATCGTATGGTCTCAGGTACTTGGTTTAAAAATTATCCCAAACCAGAAGTAGAGAAGGCCTTCATTCGTAAAAGTATATTGGCAGTAAGACCTGACGTACTGGTCTTACAGGAGATGGGGGTTATGCCTTTCCTTAGAGAGTTACAAGAAGACTTAGCCTTGGATGGGATTGATTATCCTTATGCAATTCTTATGGAAGGCGCTGACCCTATAAGGCATACTGCGGTGCTCAGTAAATTAGAACCAAAGTACATCAAGAAGCATCAGGATTTGGACTTTAAATATTTTGATAGAGAAGAAAGTGTCAGTCGAGGACTGCTCGAGGTTGGTTTTAATCAAGGTTTTCCTTGGACGCTTTTTTCCGTGCATTTAAAAAGTCGTTATACCAATGAAAAAGCAGATGAGCAATCTAAGCTTCGTAGAACACTCGAAGCGAAAGCTTGTCGTGAAAGAATTTTAGAGCGTATGGACAAAGAGGGCGCGTTCAGCGACTACCTAGTTGTCGGTGATTTTAACGACGGTCCAAGTTCGGCTCCTATGAGGCGTTTTTATAAAAAGGGTGGGCGTTTGATGGCTGAGCGTTTGAATGCGACCGATAGCCAGGGTCATTATTGGACTCATTTCTACAAAAAAGAAAAATCCTATACTACGGTTGACGGATTTGTGCTTTCGCCGAATCTTATGTTGAAGGTCGTCGCTGATTCAGCTCGGATTTGGGACCCCAAAGGTGCTTATGTTGGTAGTGATCATCGAATGGTTTATTTTGATTTAGCGTTATCGAAATAATTGATTTTTTAAGGCAAACTTGTTTATAAAGTTAATATGAAGATTGTATTTTTAGGCACAGGCACTTCCCAGGGTGTCCCGATGATTGCACACCCCGGGGACGGCTGTGATTTGGAAAACCCTAAAAATTGGAGAACCCGCTGTTCAGCCCATATTGAAATGGACGGTCATCATATACAAATCGACGCCGCTCCTGAATTTAGGTTACAATGCATCCATAATGATATTAAAGCTCTGGATACTTTTATTCTAACACACGCCCACGCGGACCATATTATGGGGATGGATGATCTAAGGCGATTTTGTGATCTAAAAGATGGGGCCGCTATACCGGTCTATAGCGCTCCGAAAGATTTAGAGCGAATTGCAGCTATATTTCCATACGCAGTCCATGATGATCCTGTCCCCAAAGGTTACCCTTCCTTTGATCTAATTGAAATGCCAGGAGTTTTAGAGCTTGAAGAAGGGCGCATAGAGTCGACTCCTTTGCCCCATGGACCGGTCAAAGTATTAGGGCTTATTTTTACTGAAAAAAAATCCGGCAAAAAATTAGCTTATTTCACCGATTGCAAATCGCTCACGGAGGAAGCCTATCAATTAGCCGAGGGCGTTGACCTTCTTGTAATCGATGGCTTAAGGCAGAGCGAGCATCCAAGTCATATGAATATTACGGAGGCAGTAGCCTGTGCTCAAAGGATTCAAGCACCGAAAACATACCTCACGCACATGACCTATTCCGTCGACCATACTACCACGGAAGCGTCCCTGCCCGAATCAATTTTCTTAGCCTACGATGGCTTAGAGCTTAGCTTGTAGCATCGAGCTCTTCAAAGACACCCATATTGCGGAATTTAGCATAACGCTTATCAAGAAGCTTGTTTGTGCTTAATTTTTCGAGCTTGGAAAGTGCGGCTTTGATTTCTTTCTTAAGATTCTTCGCGGCAAAATCATAATCTCGGTGAGCACCACCCGCTGGTTCAGAGATAATCGAATCAACGACTCCAAAACCTTTTAAGTCTTTAGGGCTGAACTTGAGTGCTTCGGCGGCCTTAGGTGCTGCCGCACGATCTTTCCAAAGAATGGCAGCACATCCTTCAGGTGAAATGACTGAATAGTAGCTGTTTTCTAAAATCATAACAACATCAGCTACGGCGATGCCTAGAGCTCCACCAGAGCCACCTTCACCAATGACGATCGAGATGATGGGTACGGTTAAAGCACTCATGTCGCGGATATTCACCGCGATGGCTTCGGCTACGTGCCGTTCTTCTGCGCCAATACCTGGGTAAGCGCCTGGGGTATCGACTAGGGTGATAATCGGCATGCTGAATTTCTCAGCCATTTGCATCAGTCTTAAGGCTTTGCGATAGCCTTCGGGGTTGGGGCATCCGAAGTTTCGTTTTAAATTCTCTTTGGTATTTCTACCTTTCTGCTGACCAATGATCATGACAGGTTGTCCGTCTAAAAGTGCTGTGCCTCCCACAATTGCGCTATCCTCCATAAAGCGGCGGTCACCATGCAATTCTTCAAAGTCAGTGGTCATTCGCTCAATGTAATCGAGCGGGTAAGGTCTTTTAGGGTGGCGGCAGAGTTGTACTCGTTGCCAAGGTGTAAGGTCTGTATAAATGTTCGATTTCAACTGTTCCAACTTAGATTCTATGGCTTGGATCTCTTCGCCTACATCGACCTTTGAGTCTTCAGAGGCTTTATGCAGTGCAATTAATTGTTTTTGAAGCTCACGCAGTGGCTTCTCAAATTCTAATGTATAAGTATTATCTTCCATTATCAAAATACCTTGGTTTAAGGATCTAAATAAGTCAATTCTCAGTAATTATTAATACAGTTTCTTACGGTGCTGGATTCTCGGGGGAATCCTTGAGCTGCTCTTTCCAACCTAACATTCTTGCTTGGGCATTGAAGTGCTCCGCCTGAGTTTGGTCTCCTAATTGTACCCAAATACGAGAGAGTGTCGTGTTGATGTGTAAATCTTTTGGATCGATGGCTAATGCTGCCTCTGCCGCCTCGAGCGCAGCTTTAAAATCTTTTTCTGACCAGAGGATCTCAGCAAGTGCGTGCCAAGCTTCTTTTTCTGAAGCGTGCTTTTCTAGAAGTTGCTTTAATTGTCTCTTAGCGGTTTCGTTCTCACCCATTGTAAAATTAAAAATGGCTTCTTCGATTTCTGCTTTAACCGTCTTATCTTGCATCATTATTTATTTTAAGAATTGCTCTATGGGTGAAATATTTTTTATAGTTATTATTTAAATGATACATCCTGAAATTGAAAAGCTATTATTCGTACAAGAGAAAGATTTAATTTTTCTCAAGATCTCTCAAGAGATCGAGCGCATACCCCAAGAGCGTGCCTTAATTGAAAATCTGATTGCTAAAGAAACAGAGGCTACGAACTTAGCGCGCACGGATTTAAACGATAAAGAAGTGGCCAGGAAAGACTTAGACAATCAAGTTAAAGGCAGGGAATCAGACATTCAAAAGTTCCGAACTCAACAGCTTGAAGTTAAAAAAAATGATGAGTACCAAGCTTTGACCCATCAAATAGAGCAGGCCCAAGCAGATATTTCTAGATTTGAGGAAGCGGAAATCGAGCTGATGTATGCGATTGATCAGGCTCGGGAAAATTTTGAAGCAGCTAAAAAAGTAATTGATCATCGCATTGAAGTTCAAAACCAGCAAATTGTTCAATTAGAGCTTCGCTTGAAACAATTAAAAGATTCAGCTGAAGGCGCTCAGACCGAGTACATGGATAGTCGGGTAGCGGTTACAAATGATTTTATCGAAGCTTATGATCGGACTCGTTCACAAACTAAGCGCCCACCTTATGTGGTTAAGATCGAACATCAAAACTGCGGAGGCTGTCACCTGAGAGTCTCCAATGATGTCTTAACTATGGCTAGTTCAAGCCAAGAGGCAGTCTTTTGTGATCAATGTTCTAGGATTGTTTTTAAGGCTTAATTATTTTTATGAAAATTATATTCAATATATTCTATAAGGCTTCCGCCTTCGTTTTATTAAGCTCGATGCTGACGAGCCTCAGTCTTGCTGAAGGTCAATGGCGTTTGGATTGGTCTGATGAGTTTGACAGCGATGGACATCCTTCGGAAGAAAATTGGACTTCGCTCGAAGGTTACCTTGGTTTTAACAAAGAGCTTCAGCGGTATACTAGTGATTTGAAAAATGCCTCCGTAAAGGATGGGACACTGCGTATAGAAGTGCATAGTGACCCAGTGTTCCCGAGTGAATTTAAAAGAATTCAAGCAGAAATCCAATCCCACGGCGGGGATACTACGGAACTGAAAAACGAAGAAATCACCTCTGCGCGATTAGTTACATACGGCAAACGTGCCTTTTCTAATGCCCGTGTTGAAGTTAGAGCCCGCTTTTCGGCCGGTCGAGGTTCATGGCCGGCTATATGGCTGCTTGGGGACGAGTCTAAACGCAAGTGGCCTAATTGTGGTGAAATCGATATCATGGAGCATGTGGGTCATAGCCCCAATATCATTCACTCTTCAGTGCACTCAAAGCATTCTAACTTTAGGGAGGGCAACCATTCTTCAGAGAAAACTAAAGTCACTTCAGTCGAAGACTTCCACATTTATGGAGTTGAGTGGAGTGAAGATACAATTGACTTCTCCGTGGATGGATTAGTTTACCATACCTTAGAAAAAGGGGATCGCGAAGAGGATGATTGGCCTTTTACCAAAGAAGATGAATTTCACCTGATCTTAAATATCGCAGTGGGCGGTGGTTGGGCTGGGAAAAAGGGCTTAGATAAGGCTGCGCTTCCATTCTTTATGGAAGTAGATTACGTTCGTGTCTTTGAAAGAATCGACTAGGGTTTTTCTAAAACTAGTCTCACGACTTTTTATGGAATATTCTATGAGATAAAATAATTGGCTTAGATTTTATTTTAACCAATTATCATATGATAAGCATTCGACAATCACTTTGCCCTGTCTGAGTATATTTGGTAGGCCGACTGGGACTTGAACCCAGAACCAATTGATTAAAAGTCAACTGCTCTACCGATTGAGCTA
>CAJWRZ010000043.1 GCA_913045955.1 uncultured Puniceicoccaceae bacterium | reverse complement strand
CTTGATTTTTATCAAAATTTAGTAATCTATTAAATTTTATGACTAGGCATTTTATTTTTTCATCGGAATCTGTTGGAGAAGGTCATCCTGACAAAGTAGCAGATTACATTTCAGACAGTATTTTGGATGCTTGTCTGGCGCAAGATCCTAAAAGTCGGGTCGCATGTGAAACTCTGGTGAAGAGTAATCAGGTTATCCTCGCCGGTGAAATTACTACGAAAGCAGAATTTGATTACGATGTAGTGGTCAGGGAAGCGATTAAATCGATAGGATACACCAATGATGATGATGTTTTTAAGGCCGACAAAGTTTTTATAACCAATTACTTAACGAAGCAATCTTCAGACATTGCTCAAGGCGTCGATGCTCGAGGAGCTTCTGGCAAAAAAACTGATCAGCAAGGCGCTGGGGATCAAGGTATAATGTTTGGCTATGCTTGTAAGCAAACACCCGAGCTGATGCCCGCTCCAGTTATGTTTGCGCACAGGATATTAAGAGAAATGGCTTACCAAAGGAAAGATCTGAAGGTTTCATGGCTACGCCCTGACGTTAAAAGCCAAGTAGCTTTAGCTTATGAAGGAGATCAAGTCGTCGGCATTAAAAATGTAGTCATCTCCACTCAGCACACCGAAGCAATTTCTATTAAAGAGATTGAAGAATTTTGTATAGAAACTGTAATCAAAAAAGTTCTACCTCAAGGCTTGATTAATGCGGATACAGAATTCTTAATAAATCCTACTGGTAAATTTGTCATAGGTGGCCCTCAGGGCGATGCCGGCCTAACGGGGAGAAAAATTATAGTAGATACCTATGGCGGCTGGGCGCGCCATGGAGGCGGTGCTTTTTCCGGTAAAGACCCTTCTAAAGTCGACCGTTCGGCAGCTTATTTCACGCGTTGGGTTGCCAAAAACATAGTCGCAGCTAATTTAGCAGAAATCTGTGAGCTTGAAGTCGCTTACGCGATTGGTCACCCGTACCCTACCAGTATTCATATTGATACCTTCGGTACTAGTACCGTTGATGAAGCAAAGATAGTAGCGGCGGTTAAAGAGGTGTTTGATTTTAAGCCCGCCGCAATTATTGAGCAGCTTGACTTGCTCAGACCTATTTACCGCGAATCAACTAATTACGGGCATTTCGCTAAAGATTCGCTACCCTGGGAAGTGACCTCACAAGTAGAGGCTTTAAAGAAGCTAATTTAATTTTACCTTTAAAAATTAACAAAAAATTTATATGACACAACAAACCAACACAGATACCGCTGTTCAAGAATCTGTTGATTACAAAATCAAAGACATTAATTTAGCTGAGTTTGGCAAAAAAGAAGTGGAAATTGCCCAGCACGAGATGCCGGGCCTAATGGCAACTCAGGAAAAATATGCGGCCGAGAAGCCCCTTAAAGGTGTGCGCATCATGGGAAGCTTACACATGACTATCCAAACTGCGGTGCTTATTGAGACATTAAAAAACCTCGGTGCCGATGTTCGCTGGTGTTCCTGTAATATATTTTCGACTCAAGATCACGCAGCGGCGTATGTTGCCAAATATCTTGATGTTCCTGTCTTTGCTTGGAAAGGCGAAACCTTAGACGAGTATTGGTGGTGCACATCACAAGCATTGACTTGGCCAGACGGCAAGGGACCTGAGCTGATTGTCGATGACGGTGGGGATGCGACTTTGTTAATCCACAAAGGCTATGAATTAGAAAATGGGGATGACTGGGTTCATTCTGATTCCAGTAATATGGAAGAGGCGGTGATCAAGAGCCTGCTCAAAAAAGTGCACCAAAAAGATTCAAATCATTGGCATGAAGTTGTCGAAGATTGGAAGGGTGTATCTGAGGAGACTACAACCGGCGTGCATAGATTATATGAAATGCATAATGAAGGGCGACTTCTAGTCCCAGCGATTAATGTGAACGACTCCGTGACTAAGTCTAAATTCGATAACTTGTATGGCTGTCGTGAATCTTTAATCGATGGAATTAAACGGGCAACAGACGTGATGATCTCCGGGAAGGTTGCAGTTGTCTGTGGATACGGTGACGTCGGTAAGGGTTGTGCTGCAGCCCTTAAAGGAATGGGCGCCCAAGTGGTAGTCACAGAGATCGATCCAATCTGCGCATTGCAAGCGGCAATGGAAGGGCACCGAGTCCTTACAGTTGAAGATACTTTAGGTTGGGGTGATATCTATGTCACAACCACCGGTAATTTCGGAATCATTACACTCGAGCATATGACCCAAATGAAAGACCAAGCAATTGTCTGTAATATCGGTCACTTTGATAACGAAATCGAAGTCGATAATCTAAATGATACGCCTGGAGTTGAAGTCACCGAGATTAAGTCTGATGCTGAGGGTGCGGTTGATAAATATACTTTCGAAGACGGACATTCAATTTACATGTTGGCTAAGGGAAGACTTGTAAATTTAGGATGTGCGACGGGTCATCCCTCTTTCGTCATGTCCAATAGTTTCACAAATCAAGCCTTAGCTCAAATTGAACTTTGGAGACAAGTCGAAAAATACACACCAGGAGTTTATCTTTTACCTAAAAGCATTGATGAAGAGGTGGCGCGTTTACACCTCGATAAAATTGGTTGTAAGCTTACAATGCTAACCGATGCGCAATCTAAGTATCTAGGAATTGGGTCCAAAGGTCCCTTTAAGCCTGAGCATTATCGCTACTAAAAAACTTTTTTAAATCTTCTATCATTAAGTAGAAGGAAGGCACTAGGAATAGTGTTATGAAAGTTGCGAATAAGACTCCGAAACTTAAAGAGGTCGCCATTGGAATTAAAAACTGTGCTTGCAGGCTTGTCTCAAACAAGACGGGCAGCAAGCCAGCAAAGGTCGTCAACGAAGTCAGTAGTATCGGTCTAAAGCGTGCTACGCCTGAGTTTTGAATAGCCTCTTTGGTTGATTTCCCCAGGATCTTTTCTTTATTGATATAATCAATCATCACAAGGCTGTCGTTAACAACAACACCGGTCAGCGCAACGAATCCTAGGACGGATAAAATACTCATCGGTTGTCCTAGTATAATATGCCCTGCGATCGCTCCAATTAAGCCAAAGGGGATGACCGACATCACAATGATTGGTTGGATGTAGGATTTTAGGGGGATCGCGAGCAAAGCATAAATTATGAATAATGCTAAGAAGGTCATCTTGGTTAAATTAGTGAAAATATCTGATTGTTCCCGTGCCTCACCTTCTAATGACCATTCAATGCCTCTATACTCTTTAAGCAATTGATCGATCAAACCTTCTTGGTTCTTTTTTCCGATCAATTCTGCGCGGATTAATTCAAGATTCGCAAGTGACTTATCCGCATCTGCGGTGATGCTGATAACCCTTCGTTGATCGACCCGAGTGATCGTTGAAAATCCCTCGTCTACAGTGTAATCAGCCACCGAACTGAGCGGAACCATATCACCCATGGGTGTTCGGATTAAAAGTGTGTCTAAGTCGTGGAATGAGATGCGTTCGTCTTTAGGGTATCGAACCATAACCTTAATATCATCACTCCCTCTTTGAATTCTTTGAGCTTCCACGCCATAGAAAGCAGCTCTTACTTGAGAGCCAAGTAGGGCGTTGGTGATCCCTAAAGAATCAGCACTGGGCTTGAGGGTGAGTTGTACTTCGGTTTTCCCATTATTGAAGCTATCTTTGATGTCAAAAAGGCCATCATAGTTATAGAGGACTTTTTTTAGCGCTTCGGATACTTCGACTAAATTTTGAATATTTTTACCCGCCAATTGAATGTTGATAGGCTCGCCTGCATTTCCAGCCGCATTGGCACTGAACGATAATTCTTCTGCGCCGATGACAGGTCCAATAATTTTTCTCCATAGGATCGCTAAATTAGGTGCAGAAAGCACTTCAATATCGCCCCCACTTGCGAGGTCTTCTCGTTTAAATAATTCCACGGCAACCTCTCCCAAATTTGGACTTGTGATCGATGGGCCTTCGCCTCCGGGGCCACCGCCTTCAAAATTTTGTGCGCCTATCGATACGACAATATTATCAAATACTTGTCCATATCCTTGGTCTTTGAGTTCTGCAGAGAGTGTATTGAGTCCTTCAACCATCTGGTCGACTGACTTCTCAGTCACCGAGTATGAGGTGCCTTCGGGCATTACCAGTTTAGCAACAATATAGTCAGAGGGAACTGGAGGAAAAAAGACGAATTTCAAATGGTTTCCTAGAAGCATAGAAAGCATTATAATTAAAATCCCACTGAAGATGCCGATGACACTTAAACGATTTTTTAAGGCTACCATAAGAGTAGGACGGTATTTTGATTCAATGAAATTTTCGAGACTGTCCGCTACAGAGCGTTGTTTTCTCTGGAACCAATTCAGTTGCTTTTTCTCTTTTGCACCAACTTTGCAAAGCGTTAGGTGGTAGGGGAGAATAAACTTCGATTCGATCAAGGAACCAATTAAAGTGGCAATCACTACAATGGGGATTGGGAAAAAGAACTTCCCTAAAAATCCGGGTATGGTTAATATGGGTATAAATGCAACGATAGTTGTTAGAACAGCAAAAGT
This sequence comes from uncultured Puniceicoccaceae bacterium, assembly GCA_913045955.1. Classification (GTDB taxonomy): domain Bacteria; phylum Verrucomicrobiota; class Verrucomicrobiia; order Opitutales; family Coraliomargaritaceae. The sequence continues at coordinate 6,717 of CAJWRZ010000043.1, read as the reverse complement.
TACGGGGATAGAGACACGGCGAGTTCCTACGACAGAAGCGTTAACGCACGGTCCCCCATTTTTTTGAAATTCGGTAAAAACACTTTCTCCAACAATAATTGCATCATCCACAACGATTCCTAGGACCAAGATAAAGCCGAATAAAGAGGCTAAGTTTATACTGATATCAAATAGGGGTAGAATTGTAAAAGCGCCTAAAAAAGAAATTGGGATCCCGAGCATTACAAAGAAGGCTAAGGAGGGTCTTAGGAAGATTGTCAGGATCATAAATACTAAGATTAATCCTAGAATGCCATTTTCAATCAGCATGGAGAGACGACCTTTCAAATAATAAGTGAAGTCTCGGAAGGGTTTTAATTCTAGGCCTTTTGGAAGTTGACTTTGCATTGTTTGAGCAAATTCCTGAACTTGCTCTGATACCTCTAAAGCACTTTGACTTTCAATGGCAAAAATCCTCAAGATGACTGCTTTTTGACCATTGAATTCAGTGAGTATTTCGTTTTCTTCGAAGCCATCAGTGACGCTACCGAGATCTTTTATCCGTATTGTGCTACCGTCCGAATTTTTTAATACAGGAACTGCTTCGAAGTCTTTTTTATTATAAGCTTTGGCTTTGGTCCTTAAAAGTATTTCGCCTTCACTCGCCCGGATGCTGCCCCCGGGTATATCAATCGCACTTCCTCGAACTGCCTGAACAACCGTGTCCATGCTGATATCAAATTCCCTCAGTACATCTTGAGATATATTGATGGAGATTTCTTGTTTGGCAGCGCCTTTGATTTTAACTTGGCTGATTCCTTTTTGGTAGTTTAGCTCACTCTTTAAGTATTCGGCGGTATTCTTGAGGGTTAACTTATCGGTATCACCATAAATCGCTAGGGAAATAACTTCGTTTTGGATGATGATTTCTTCAACTTTGGGTTTTTCTGCCTCAATTGGAAAATTGTTGATCGTATCAATCCTCGATTTAATTTTATCAATAATAGCCTTGGCATCATATCCCCGAGCAACCTCAACGGTGGTTGTGGCGTAACCTTCATAGGCATTCGACTTGATTTTTTTTATGCCCTCAATCCCGTGAATTCGATCTTCAATTAATTCAATGACTCCTGATTCTACTTCACTAGGAGCTGCCCCGGGATAGGGCACTGATATACTGATGATATCAAGGTCTAGCTTAGGAAATAATTCAAGCTTGATGGTCGTCGCAATGAATAAACCACTGACGACAATCACGCAGGCTAGCAAGTTGGCGGCTACTCCGTTTTCTGTGAACCAACGAATCATTCTGCTTTAATAGGTTCCACTTCCATACCTTTTACATAAAAAGCAATTGGACTGATCACGATCCGGTCATCAGGGTTTAGGCCATGAGAAATAATTGTATGATGGGAATTACTTTGAACCACGGAGACCTGTTTCTCCACAAGTAAATTCTCGGAGTTAATCACATAGACTGTGTTTAATCTATGCAGTGCCACGTTCGGGACCGTGAAAGCAGCTTCTAGGATTATGCCATCAATTTCTGCTTTTAAGTATTGTCCTCGAGATAGCTGGGGGTTGGGCCCGGAGTCTTTTTCTGGAAAAGCATTTTCAACCAAAGCCACACTGTAAAAAAGTCTATTTTTAGGATTCAAGGAAGCTTCTACTCGATCAATAAAGCCTTCTGCAAGAAGCGAATTTGTTGAGGCATGCACCAAACGAACTTTGTTCCTGCCGACATCTTGCGCTTTAAGAAGCTCTTTTTCTCGTTCGTTCAAAGATAAGCGTACTTCACCATCACCAGAGGCATAAGCTAAGGCTACTGGCCCAGACATAGACCCGTTGACCACCGTTCCAAGGTCGATGGACCTATTTAATAAATAGCCAGAGTAAGGTGCTGTGAAGCGGGTCTTACTTAATTCTCGTGACGCTAATTCTAAGTTTGCTTGAGCGCTAGCCAGGTTTTTTTCGGCCTGTTTTAGTTGAGGCTTGCGAAGCACAAGGTCATTCGGATTACCTAAGTCTAACTTTTGCCAATCTAAAAGGGCTTGTTCGCTCAAAGCAGTTTGTTCTAAAAAGATTAGCTCTGCTTGGGCTAAGCCTAGTTCCGCTTTTTTCAGTCTATCTTCATAATCAATCGGATCTATTTTAAAAAGCAGTTCACCTAATTCAAAGAATTTTCCCGGATAAAAGTTTTCTCCAAGGGCGATCACTTTACCTGAAACTTCTGGAATAAGTTGGCTTTCAACCTTGGGCATTAAGATGCCTTCACTCTGCAATGTGATCTGGGTAGGTTTAGACTCTGCAAGCATATACTCGACTTTGGTAATTAAACGCGGGTTGTCGGCTTTACTGGCTTTGGGCTGAATCCAAAAGAGTAATGATGAAATTAAAAGAACCGCTATTATTGCGGTGAGTGTGATCTTGTTTTTCATGATTAAATAAAGGAATAGCCGAGAGCTAAATAGAGGTTAATCCTATTTTGTAATTGTTCATGTTTCATTTGTAAATTGAGGCGTTGTGATTTCAAAGCATTTAAATGGGTATTTAAGTACATTCTAAAGTCAGCACTGCCTTTAATGTATTTTGATTGGCTAATTTCGAAGACCGATAAAGCCTGTTGCAATTGCTGGTTATTTAAAGCCCGCTCTTTTTTTAGGTAAGCCTCGTTCGCTAAGCCATTTTCAACTTCCATAAATGCATTCAGCACAGTTGAGTCATAGTAAGCCTCAGCTTCCAATCTGCCGGCCTTCGCTTGTTTAATACTGGCTTTAATTTTTCCGTGATTGATCAGGGGCATAACTATACTGCTGCCTACCGACCATACTGAAAAGTCAGATTTCAAAAGATCGCTCAAGTCCGAAGAGCTCGTCCCTGAATTACCCGTTATAGAAATTTGAGGTAAGCGACTCTTCTGGGTAGTTTTAACTAAAACATTCGCGGAGGCTAAGTTTCTTTCGGCAGAAATAATATCCGGGCGGTTCGACAATAAGCTTGATGGTATTCCTGCTGGAACGGACTCCGGTAGTTCCGGTAACTCCGTGTAAGCCAATGCTTCTGCATTCGGGTAAGCACCAACTAAAATTTCCAAGCTCCGAGTAGATTGATCGATTTGCATTTTTAGAGTATGAATTTCTTCAGAAAGGGCGAATTGATTGGCATTTTCTTTGAGTAAATCTTCAACAAAAGTGACGCCCTTTATGTAGCGTTCTCGGGTCGAATCAGTGATCATAATTTGCGCATCTAAGGCCTGATTCAAAAGAAGGTGTTGTCCTTTGAGGTGCATGACTTGGAGCCAAATTTTTGTTATCTTAGCCGCAATAGAAATCTTTGCTGATTCTAAGTTTGCTTCTGCTGAGGCAAGCTTGGAGAGTTGGTATTGGCTCTTGTTTTTAAGGCTGCCCCAAAGGTCAATATCCCATTTGAGTCCGAGATTCAAAGCATAGCTATCAAAAATGATCCCTCCAATATTTTGTTGCGGTCCGAAGGAATTTATTTTTTGCCGGCCCCCTTGAGCCCCAGCATTGAGAGTGGGGAGCCGGTTGGGCTTCGATTCTTTCAATTCAGCTTTTGCAAGTTCTACTCGTGCAGAGGCGACCGCTAAGTCGCTGTTGAATTCAATTGCCTTATTAATCAGTGTTTTGAGCTCTGTATTGTCTTCAAAATAATCTAAGCAAGGTGTTTTGATAGTAGAAGCTGTAGGCGAAGCTTCTCCTACCCAAGTCTCAGGCAGGGATACTAGATCATTCACAACACTCTTTGGCGCGGTGATACAGCCGGCTAAGAACAAGCACAAAAATATGCCTAAATTCTTAGTAATTAGTGTTTTAATATGCATTTGAAGTAAAATCAGTTACCTAATACCCATCGTTTTAAACGATGTATTCTTACTTTAAAATGCAATATTCTTAAAGTTCTTCGAAAGAATTTTTAAACAGAGTATCGAGTTGGCTCAGAATTTTTGAGCCTTCCTCGCTAGGGCCCTCTAGCGTGAAGGTTAATTCAGATTGATTGCCCGCAGCTAGCATCATTAAGCCCATAATGCTCTTGCCGTTCACTTGCTCGCCATCTTTTTCAACCCATACATCACCTGAGTAGGCACTCGTAATTCGCACAATCATTGCGGCCGGTCGTGCGTGGACTCCAAGCTTGTTGTTAACGATGAGAGTTATTTTTTGAGATTTTTTCAAATTATTTGCTGAATTATTCTTCTTAAGCCAAAATACTTTCTTCAAATTTTGCTTTGGAAGCGTTGAGGTCATTCAATTTTCTTTTGATTTTAGGTCAAGAGGTAAAAATATACCTCTTTTAAACGATTGTTAATCATGAATTAGGGGATTCGGGGATCCAATCACTTTGATACTCCCAGAGCTTGGAGTAGGTGCCTTTTTGTTCTAAGAGTGAAGTATGTGTGCCTTTTTCGATAATATTACCTCTGTCTAGAACTGCTATTGTGTCGGCTTTTTTTACTGTTGATAGTCTATGGGCGATGATCAAAACGGTGCGCTCACTTGATAAATATTCGAGTGCTTTTTGAATTTTCTTTTCTGTGATTGTATCCACGCTTGCAGTCGCCTCATCGAGTACAACAAAAGGCGGATTTTTGAGGAGGACACGGGCGATGGTAATTCTTTGTTTTTCTCCCTGACTTAGGCGAATGCCCTTTTCTCCAATCCTTGTTTCAAGGCCGTCGGGTAGTTCAGAGACAAAATCATAGGCAGATGCTTTCTCTAGAGCATCTTGGATTTCTGTTTCTGTAGCCTCAGGCTTTCCGAGGATTAAGTTGTCCCTAATCGTCCCATCGAAGAGGAAAGGGTCTTGGGCAACAAAGCCGATATGGTCATGGAGCGATTTTAGGGAGATCTCTTGAATGTTTTTGCCAGCAAAGTTAATAGTTCCAGCCTGAACATCATAGGTGCGCATCGCTAAATTTGCGATAGTTGACTTCCCTGCGCCGGTATGACCGACAAGTGCGGTCACTTTATTTTTTTCGATGGTTAGATTTAAATTACTAATGACTGTTTCACGCTCAGGATATTTAAAGTTCACGTTTTCAAAGGTAATATCGATCGCGTCATTCTTAATTTCGACGGGATTTTGGGCTTCAGGGACGTCAATCTTTGCATCTAAAATTTCAAAAACACGCTCGCCAGAAGCACGCCCGGCGGCAAGTAGGTGGTTAAGTCCATGCAACTGAGCAATCGGTTGGTAGAGCATATTTGCAAGGAGAAAGAATGCGATCAGCTTCCCGATGCTAAAGTTGGGATCCGCATCAAATAGGACCAAAAAGCCTCCGATTCCTACAATGCTCAGGAAGCCTAGCTTAGTGATAAGCGTAGTGACTGGGCTATAGTAAGCCCATCTGAACATCGCCTGAATGTTTTTATCTTTAAGGTCATTGGCTTTAGTTTCAAAGCGGGCTTTCTCTCTATTTTCTAATCCGAAGCTTTGGATCAAGCGGTTGCCTTGGATATCCTCTATGATGAGGCTGTTCAGGTCACTCGCACTTTCGCGGACTGCTTTCCATACTTTTCGGGATTTCTTAGCATAACGAATGCCTACATAGAGAATGATGGGGACAGGTATAAAAACACATAAGGCTAAGGATGGCTGCATTATAAAAAGTGCGACGCTGATGCCTACAATTTTCAAAATAGAGCTTAGCCCTTGCTCAGTGCCATCTAATAGAGCCCGTTCCACCGCGGCAACATCTTCAATAACCCTGGATGCTAGTTCACCGGTTTTTCGCTTATCATAAAATGCAACGGGCAAAGAGAGCAATTTGGAATGAATATCTTGTCGCATATTGAACAAAACCTTTTGCTCTAGTGAGTTATTCGAACGAATTCTTAGGCAATTAAAGATTTCACTTCCTAAGTACAAGAGTCCTATTATAAGGATACCCCGCCATAGATTGTTTACAGAGCCGCTTTGTTCTATCTGATCAAAAATGGTTTGTATGGCTATAGGAACACTTATTTCCAAGAAGGTCATAGCAAAGGCAAATCCTAATGTGAGTGAGAATAAAGCCTTATACTTAAATAAGTATTTGGATACCCGTAAAATGGTCTTTGCTTCAGAAGTTGATTTCATCATTTATTATAATCAATAGTACACCTAACTTAAGTTTTTAAAAATGAAAAGTACTAAGCGATTTTAGTTGCCCTCCTTGAATCCTTTAAATTTTATCCATACTTTAAATTATAAAAAAATATGTCTGTACGTTTATACATTGGAAATCTCCCCTTTGAAATTACTGGGGAAGACTTAGATACACTCTTTTCTACGATTGGCACGGTTGAAGATTCAATTATTGTCACCCAGCCCGGCGGAGGTCGTCCACGTGGTTTTGGATTTGTTGAAATGGAGGATGAGCAAGATGCTCTATCAGCAATTGAACAACTCGATGGTTATTCGCTTTCTGGGCGAACACTTAAGGTGAATGTCGCTAATTCAAGAGGCGACGATTCTTAATCAATACTGCTATTTGAAACAAGAAGCTCCAATTTTGCTTGGGGCTTTTTTTATAGCCTCGAAAGCGTATGCGCTAAGGATTTCGTAATAAATAGCCTCTAATCAATGGGTGAGTGACTTTTCACTTTTCGCTTGCCATTAAATAAAGGATGTAAATTTATATGAAGCTTCCATTTGTAGGTCAATTTAATCTATATTTTGGACCATGGATCTGTAGCTCAGCGGTTAGAGCAGGGGACTCATAATCCCTTGGTCGTGGGT
>CAJWRZ010000042.1 GCA_913045955.1 uncultured Puniceicoccaceae bacterium | reverse complement strand
TGAGTAGGGAACTCTCTGGATGTTAGAAGCTTGAAGCTGGATGTTTTAAGCTAAAGTTGGATGTTTTAAGCTAAAGTTGGATGCATTCGCGTCTAAAGCTTTTCCGCTTTCTGCTGAATTCTATACTTGCCGGGTGTTGTATTGTACTGCTTACGAAAGCTATTGATCAAAGAGTTGACCGAATAGTAGCCGCAATTCTCGGCGATCGTATCGAGCTTAGCATTTGTCGTGCTCAGCAAAAAAGCGACCGCTTGAATTCTTTGGTGACGGATTTCATTGCCGGGAGAGCGGATATAATTATTCACAAAAGCTTTTTGTAATCCTTGCTGAGTCACGCCCATCGCTTCGGCAACGTCGGTTGCTTGAATTCCTTTATAGAAATTATTTTGGATCCAATGAAGGGCGTTGGATACCAGGGGATTCCTCACGGCATAACAGTCTGTACTTCTTCTAGAAACAACTAATTTGGGTGGGTGCCTGTGAATAATAGCTTTTTCTTTCAAAGTAGGGTCATCCAATAGTTTGTGCATGAGTTTTGCCGAAGCAGAACCTAATCCCTCTAGGTCACTATCCACACTACTCAATCCCAAGACTAAGCTACTGTTAATTAAGTCATCGTTATCAACGCCTAGTATCGCAATGTTCTCGGGCACTCTTAAATCGTGCTTAAGGCACAATGAAATTAATTCTGCGGCAATTGAGTCGTTGTGTGCGAAGAACCCGATCGAGAGTTCTTCAAGTTTATGACCACGCTCTTCGGCTATATCCCTGAGTTCATAGATGATATCGTTTTGAATCTCAGTGGCTGATTTTAAGACGGTGACTTTACCGCCTTCACTTTCTGCAAAGGTCTTTAGGGCATTTAAACGCTCCTTGAACATTGTATTGTTGCCGTGATCTAGAGCAAAGATCTCTTTATGACCAAATTCCCGCAGATGCTCCGCGGCTAATTTAGCGATCTTAGGATTATCCGAAACCATCCTACTGAAAGGCCTATCGTAATCCCTTAAGCCTAAATCAACGATGGGGATGTCTTTATCTTTGAGATAATTAAAGGTTTTATCTGATTGGATCATCGCAATGCAACCATCGCCATCCCAATCTTTAAGCCAGCCTGAATCAGTCGACACACTCATAAGATTTTTAGGGCAGTTTAACTGCCAGCCATATTTGCGGGCCATTTGAGAAACGCCTTTATGGATTCGGTAATCATACCACTCTAGAAGTAGTAATATATCTTTACGCTTTAGCATTTAGGGAAGGGATTTAAAAAATTGAAATTTTAAGAGGGAAAAGTCGGAGGTAAAAGTGAGAAGGAGAAGAGGGGGAATCAGGGTGATATGAAGTAATGCTTATAGGCGAGTTTCAAATATCGTTAATTAGGGGTTAATAATTTAAAATAATGATAATTATATTCAAAAAGCAACAAAAAAGGTTTCATTTTTAGTGAATTATAATTCACCAATTATAATTGATGATAATCCCTAGATTTGGTATCTTTGATCACTACAAAGTTTTATACCCTTAATACTTTTACCCTTACTACCCTAATTATATGAAAACATTACTATTACCCTTCGCAGCTTTCCTCCTTGCGCTCAACGTAAGTGCGGTGAATGTTGCTTTTGATTTCAACGATGCAAACGGCACACAATTAAATGCCACTAACAATTCTGGTTCCGACACAGGTGCTTGGAATTTCGGAGGTGCACCCGCACAAACAAGATCCGCAAACTCGGGTCACTTAAATATTGGTTATACCGATTATTTCAAAGGTCTTTTCAATGGCCAGCTCGACACTGGAACAGTAACAAGACGCTTTAATCTTGATAATGCTATCACATCGGGTGGTGATTTTAGTTTCACTGCAGTTATAGATAGTTGGGCATTAAATCATGGTGTAGACGGTGCTTCTACTGGTAGAGGTGTAAGATTCGGTCTTGAGACTGCCAATGGACAAGGAGTGAATTTATCTTTCATATCTAATTCTAACGATGGTGGTGTGAATCACTTTGCACAGGTTCGTTCCGAAAGAAGCGGTATTGCCCAAGGTTCATATGGTGGCAAAACGGGTATGAATATAAACAGAAACGGTTATAAAACCAGTTCAGCCGCTCAAGACAATGGAGATTTGACATTACAAATTAATGGTAATTTATCTACCGGTAACTGGTCCTCTAGGGTCAATTATGGTGTAGGCGTCAGTCAAAATGCTGATAATGGTTATTTAGACGATAATTCTTTATGGTATGACTTAACTACCGATGGTACGGATCTGAATCAGATTACAGGCATCACTATAGTAGCTCTTAATCCTGAGGGAGAGGCTTGGGGATCAGTCGATACAGGCGGTAATGCTAGAAATTATGCTACTATCGACTATATCGGGCTAGAAGTTGCAGCTGTTCCAGAGCCTTCAACTTACGCATTACTTGCAGGTTTTGCCGCTTTCTTATTCGTAGCGATAAGAAAAAGAAAATAAAAATTTAAATCATATAATTTTAAAAAAAGTGGAGGATTTATTCCTTCACTTTTTTTTGTATTAATTTATTTATCGTAAGCTTAAATAAAGAATATTTATGCCTCAAACCCGCCAAGTTCACTTAGACTTTCATTGCTCGGAGCATATTAAAAATATTGGGCAGGATTATTCTAAAACTGATTTCCAGAGTTTGCTCAAGTCAGCTAAGGTTAACAGCATCAACCTCTTTGCAAAGTGTCATCATAGCTGGAGCTATTATCCGACAAAGCTCGGTAAAGTGCATCCGCATCTCTCATTTGATTTATTAGGGGAACAGCTGAAGGCTTGCCATGAAATTGGGATAAAAGCGCCCATTTATTATACCGTAGGCTGGTCAGCCAAGGATGCTGAAAGGCATCCGGAGTGGTGCGCTCGCTCAGAGTCCGGTGATTTCATTTCGATTAATGGGCCCGCCAAGCGTACGCCCGATGAGCCCTTGCCCCATTATGAATGGAAATTCCTCTGCCTGAATAATCCTTACCATCCGCAAATCCTTGGTGAGGTTGAAGAACTCTGCGAACTATACGCGGAGGATATTGATGGATTTTGGTTTGATATATACCAAGTCCACCGGGCTTGTTACTGCGAGAACTGTCAAAAGTCGATGCGTGACCTTGGGATTGACATTCAAAATACGCAGAGCGTTGAGGCTTTCACGGCTCAGGTCATGAAGCGCCATTGTGCTGAAGTAAGCGCCTTAATCAAAGCAAAGCATCCAGAGGCCAGTATCTTCTTCAATGGCACAACGGCCATTGATGCGGGGGCTAACTTTCGCCATGGTATGTACGACCACAATACCGTTCAAGACCTAGAAGATCTGCCCACGGCTTGGGGTGGCTATGACAAGCTACCGATGCAGTCAAAATATTTCCTGCAGGCGGGGGATGAAATTACGGCTATGAGTGGGAAATTCCACACCGCTTGGGGAGAATTCGGTGGGTTCAAACATCCGGATGCCCTGAAGTATGAGGCGAGTTCGATGATTGCATTTGGGGCCAATTGTAACTTCGGTGATCAGTTGCACCCCAATGGTCAACTAGACCCAGCTACCTATAAAAATATTGGTTATGCCTATGATTATGTGGAGAAGATCGAAGCTTATGGAGTCGGTGGAAAGCCAGTTTCTAGGTTAGGGCTCTGGCGATCATTTGATGAAGCCAGTGATGAGGGCATGGCGAAGATTCTGATGGAAGCACAGTTCGATTTTGAGATAGCGAATTTCAGTGAATGCCTGAGGGAATTTGAAGTTTTGATCATTCCTTCGGGTGCTCAATTATCTGCGGGTGCAGTTTCGAAGCTCAACTTATATTTAGCCGAAGGTGGCAAGTTAATATGCCTATCAAAGAGCTTGCTGGATCTAGAAAATAAAGCCTTTAAAGTCGACCTTGGTGTAGAGTACTTGGGCGCGGCAGGATATGATTGTGATTATACTCAAACAGAATCGGAGTTATCCATTGATTATGCCGAAAGTCCTTTTTTGAATAATCTGCCGGCTCTAAAAACAAAGCCTAAAGCAGGCGCCGAGATCCTAGCGCATATCCATGAGCCTTACTTCAGCCGTACTGAGGCGCATTATTGTTCGCACCAAAATACGCCTTACAAAATGGATCGATCAAGTTATCCAGCTGTAGTGCACTACAAAAATATCTTATTTTTAGCCCATGACTTAGATGTTTTATATTTTAAGGGCGGCTCGCGAGTGCACCGGGACCTTTTTATTAATGCCTTAAACCGAGTCTACAAAGCCCCACTTATTCAGGTAAAACTACCAAGCACTGGTAGGATCAGTTTATTACACCAAGAAAGTCAGCAACGCTACGTGCTCCATTTGCTCTTCAGTACGCCTATTCAGCGAGGCAATACCAGCGTAATCGAGGATTTGGTGCCCTTACACGCTACAAAAGTGGAATTTTGCTTCAATGAAGAGATCAATCGGGTCCTACTTATTCCTGATAATCAAGAGCTTAAGGTGATTGATTTTGAAGGAAATCAATCGGTCAGCATTCCTAAATTTGAAGGTCATTGTGCGCTAGTTTTTGATTACAGCGTATAAACCTTTTTTGAAAATGACTCTTTTGGGCTTGTTATTGTCTTATTTTCGGTTTCACTTTTTCAAATTATCACCACTTAATTATTAATAAATATATGAAAAATCTACTTCTAGCCACATTTGGCTTTCTAATTATCTTCAACTCAAATTTGTTTGCCGCTGAATCTTCTGAAGTGAAAACAAAACGCTTTAAAACAGCATTTGATAAAAACTCTGACGGAGTCATTAGCGAAGCTGAATTCATCTCAACCCGCGAGAAATGGGGTAAGTCAAAAGAAGAAAGCGTTAAGTTCTTCCGCTTCCACGATAAGAATAAGGATGGATCAATTACCTTAGACGAATTCTTGGGTAAAAAATAAGTTCCTGTGAATTTATTCTTACCTTGAATCTAAGGAGGGCTCTAACCCTCCTTTTTTTTACTTAAAATCAAGAGTTTCATTAAACTCGATTTGTGCTTCATTTTGCACAGTTGATTTTAGGCATTTTTATTATATATTATTTATAAAACATACAGTATCTAGTTATGAAATTAATCCCTACTCCCTCCCTCTATTTTTACCTAATTCTATCGACGGCATTTTCCTTCAGTTTGACAGCTCAAGAAGATACCTCCGAAAGCGATGAGGACGATGAGACCTATTATATCCTGCCAGATTTTGTGGTATCTGATGACCAAGATAAGGGCTATTATTCTGCAAATACCCTTGCGGGAACGCGTACCAATGAGCTGACAAAGAATATTCCAATGACCATCTCAACGGTGAATGAAGAGATGATTAAGGACTTCGGCATGAAAACTTTGGCTGACTTAGGTAATTTTGTGCCGAGTATTGAAGCCGAGGAAAATGTTTATAATAACCAGGAAATAAGATTCAGAGGTTTCTTGTCGCGTTCACAGTTGTATGAATTTATGCCGAGATATTCTCCTTTGGATTATTATAATGTTGGCCGAGCTGACATCATTCGCGGAGCAAATAGCTTAATCTACGGACAGGCTGACCCAGGCGGTAAAGTAAATATCATTTCAAAGACAGCTGAGTTTTCCAAAAATAAGAAAAGTTTAGTTTTTGATTTTGGTAGTAAAAACTTCTCAAAGGTTCGGTTTGATTCAAATGTCTTAATAGGAGACAACACTGCTGCTCGCTACCTTGCTACTTACAATCACCGCGAGTTTGATCCGAAATACAAATATCAAACTTTTAAAGGGAGTACACTTGAATTGCTCCATAATTATAGTCCTAAGACTCGCCTAAGATTGCACCTTGAAAAAGGACAAGCTGAAAGATCCCTAATTGGTGGTACTTTTAAAGTGGGTCAAACACCCACTGGATTGCCTAACGGTATGGTGGCCGATCCTAAGTTGGCTGATCTAATCAGTGATGAATTCTTAGAATATTTAGTGGGTTACACGAGTGGAGATCCGGGATTTTTGAAGACTAGTTCTGGTGGGCTATTAAACATGAGCCGTAGGACTAATAATCCTAAATTATGGGACACCTCCACTGGTGGTGGTGCGCTCGTCCCCAACTTTATTAGCTCGAGAAGTGACATCCGGGATATGTTCCGAGGTATTGATAACCATAATTCAGGAACTGGCTTCGGTCCTGACTCCCATTCCAATAGAGAATTCACCTACGTAATTGGAGAACTATCCCATAGCTTTTCAGACACACTTGAATTCAAACTCAGTTTGGGTAATGAAGACTTACACACCGAGTCGCTTTCATCTGGTTGGGGCGCTAATCAACTCAAATTTTCATCCGGCTGGGGGAATAATGTCAAATTCCCAAATTTAGATACATTGGTTAATTATGAAAATGATCCTTATCTTTCTTCGGTGAGCAATCCCTTTAACGCTACTTTTGATGACCTTTTGAACGCCAATTATGCGGGTGAATTATTAGCCGCAACTACCTTTGACACCACTAATCAAACTCAGACCCAGCTCGCTACCGATCAAGAATGGAGAGATGCGATTGCCGGATCTATTGCGGCATGGCATAATGACACCGGTTCAGGGAATAATTTTAAGCCCTTTAATCAGGATCCATCCACCGATACTTGGAATGGTGCTTTGGTCAACAGTGCTAATTACACTAATGCTGACTTGAATGGTGATAATAACATATCGGGCGATGAGCGAGCGGTTCATTGGGAGCAGATGGGCGCTTATTTTGCCGATACATTTATTCTACCCTTTATAAATCCAGAAAATTATTCTGCCTCTGACGCAGTATATGCTGATACAGGATTTGACTTAAATGAGTATAACAGCCTGGATTCAGCCGGTCAGGAACGGTATAAAAAATATCAGCTAGCTAAAGCCTCCGGGCGTATGCAAGATTTCCTTGGCAATGCGGGCAATCCAAACAATCAAGAAGATCTAGGTTATTTGTTTGGTTTCAGTAACATGGGCGGAGCAATCTATGATCCTTTTAATGGCGGAGCCGGTAGGCCTCAAGGTAGCGCGGTTAATGAAATGTATTCTTTGGACCAGTATGTGGATGTATCAGTGCTTCGGAATGCATTAATCAATCATACCTCAACGAATAATCTTTTAACCGGCGGCGAGGAGATGATCTACGATGCGATAGGCTCTTGGACAATTACGCAAAATGGAGATATGTTGCCTTTGGATAATGTAGATAATATAATTGAAAATGGCAGTTATGTAGGTGGAGACGGTATTATTACGGACACCATAATTCAAGGTTATCCCGGCTATCCTAGACCTTATGATGGGCTAACGGAAATTGAAGCTCAGAGGCATGCCTTGGCCAAAGAAATTTACCGTATATTAGATCCGGCTAATAAAGATGATTCTAATTTCTGGAAGGCCACCAATGATGTGATTAATTTATACAAGTATTCCCTCAGTGCTAAAAGTGACAAAGGCGGTCAGTGGAAATCTTACATTGCCCCGGATATCTATAAAGCGGCTGGAGCAGTCACTACCTCTAAAGATAATGGCAGCGGTCAACTGAATCCTTCATTGTCCGTGAATTCAAATGATATTATTCAGCCTTATGTCGTTAGAACTTGGGCTAAAAGGGCGGACAATGATGCTAATAAGTCTGTTAGGGCAACCTTATCATATTCACCTGATAAATCTATATTTCCGGGTAAACAGCAGTATCTATTCGGCCTAGACTTAGATTCTAGGGTCGCATCTCAGTCCCAATATGAAGAATTCCAAGAAGGAACAATTTCTTATGGACCAGAAAATGTTTACTTAAGAAATGAAAGAGCCGAAGATTATGTTACTTTGTATGATCTACTGTATCAATCAGATGATCCTACGCGCTTTTTCAATGGAGTTCAAGAAGGTCATGAATATGAAAATTTCGCAAACAACTTAATTGCTAACTACAAGCTCCCAATCAATGTAAACAATCAAACAACGCTGATCAAAGTCGACCAAAAAGACGCTAAGGTTAAGACCAATGGTGCTTGGATGGCGGCTTCGGGATCCTACGCAAACGGCCGTTTAAGATCTTTGCTGGGTGTTCGTGGAGATTTCATTCATGTCGATAGTAGCTACTCAAATTATAAAGTTAGGGCTTTGCCTAGAGATGGTAGCGATCCATCACCTAAAGTGGATGCTGAAAGAATTAAGAAGTTTTTCTTAACGCCTTCAGTGGGTGCGCTCTATTGGATGACTGATCAAGTCGCTTTTTTTGCTAATTATTCAAAATCAGTCATCTCACCGACAGGCTTCCAGTACGACGTATTTGGAGAATTGACTCCTGCAGAAACTGGCGAGGGTAATGAGTGTGGCTTCAAAATCAGCAGCCGTGACGGTAAGATTAATGCGCAGCTAACCACTTTCAGTATTGATAAGAAAAATGAGCAAAGATCGAACATCACTTGGGCTCAATTAACCAATGTTTACCCACTAGAAGTGGCCCAAGAAGATGGTGGTGTCTATCATTTAGGAACTTATTTTAATCCAGACACAAGAGTCTGGGATCCTTTGAATCAAGACAAGGGAGTCTATGACGTTGAATTTCTTACGGACGAATTTAATATTCCTAGACCTATTGCGGACGCAAACGGAGATGACATACAGGGTACGCAGCAATTCAGATCAATATTTGATCCTTGGGGCTACCGAGTCGCGGACGAAGAAGCTCGAAGTCAGGGTGTAGAGCTCGACCTCTATTACAACCCGACCGATAATCTGTCCGTCTTCTTCGGCTATGCGTATCTAGATACTACGATCCTTAAATCATCGCTTAAGCCACTGGAAGGTCTGACCGTTCCTGGGTCTTCAGACCATAATTTGAACCTACAACTTCGTTATAAATTTAAGCAAGGTAAGTTGAAAGGATTGGTTCTTGGGTGTAACCAAAAGTACCGCTCTGCAGCCTTGCTGAATAATTATTTCGCTGATTTAGATAACGATGGAGACCAAGATTATGTTGCTACAGAAGTCACTACTAACTATTATAACCCTACAACTCTTGAGCTAATAGGGCAAACTACCTCGCTCCAAGATCCAAAGTATTATGAGCTTCGGTTAGAAGATCAGCATAGGACCGACTTTTTCATTAAGTGGGGCGGCAAACTCGCCAAGGGTAAAAATGTCCCCTGGACAACCTTCCAGCTGAATATCAATAACGCCTTTGATAATACAAATCTGATCAGTACCGGTGCAAATAACGCTCGCTATGTCGAGGGCCGGAATGTCGTGGTCTCTGCAGGATTTTATTTCTAAGAATTTATTACTAACACCAAATAGGGTTCAACCATAAGTTTCAGCAATGAGCTTATGGTTGATTTTTTTTAAGGACTGAGCTACCAGCTAAAATCAAGAATATTGGACTCTAGCATCTAGGGTCTAGAAGTTAGGATCTACGATCTCGTGATTAAAGTTCGCTCAGGATCTTAGAGATAGCGGTAATTGCTTTAGAATAAGCGGGAGCGCTTTCTTGATTAGGTTCAATACACGCAGGGTTCTTTTTGCAAAAAGTAGCTTCTAGTTCGGATAAATCATAATCTAAATTATGCTGTGCGGCACGGATAGCCCCTCCTAAGGCAACAGATCCACTCACGAAGAGTCTCTGTACCTTAGCTTGGAATACATCCGCTAAAATTTGGGCGATGGCATCATTGCTGGAAGCGCCTCCAGTGATATAAAGTGTCTTAGGGCGCATTTCCATCCAGTCAGTCTGCACCTTCATATTTATAAATTGGCCTTCAACGCAGGCACGTATCGAAGCTTTGGGCAGTTCGCCTTTTTTGAAGGCATCAGAACCCACCAAAATAGGTTGAGCGCCGTGATAGCGCGGACTGATTTCTTGTCCATAAAAAGGCAACATGTAATTCCCGTCGTTACCGGCGGCCGTACTTGTCAAAGCCTCGGTGAACTGATCCCAGTCATAATTGAAATGGTCTTTGACGGCTTCTCTAGCCAGCGATCCATTTAGGAAGCATTGTAGTGACATTGAGCCTCCGCTTGGATTGCCGAATACATGTCCATAGCCGTTAGGATCAGAAACTACATTAGGCATCGCGGCAAAATAGGTGTCAGAGGTTCCAAGAGAGATCACAACCTTACCGGGGGCACTGGCACCTGCTCCAACGAGACTGCTTGGGTTATCACCGGTGAAGACACTGATACTGACTTCTGAATCAAAGCCGTATTTTTCTGTAAAGTAGGGTGCTAATGATCCACTAGAAGTATTGCCAGGTACCAACTCAGGTAGCTTGGATTCTAAATCAGGCGCGGTAGCTTCGAGCAATTCTGCATCCCAATCAAAGCTTTGGATATTCATTAAGTTCATTCCCGCTCCATCACCCGTATCAATGGGCGCATCTGTTCCGGAAAGAATTGAGCAGATAAAGGAACTCACTAAATGAATGCGGCTTGTTTGGGCGTAGGCATCCGGGGAACTCTTGAAAAAGCGGCGAATTTGAGGACCGGTGAATCGTTCGACACAAATTGAGCCAGAAAGCGTGCAGACCTTTTCATTACCGCCAATAGCTGAGGCTATTTCTTCGCATTCTATTCCAGTGGAAGTATCCATCCAAATCGGTGCATTTATACGGCTAAGGCAAGGCTTGATCTGTTCGGATAAAGTTTGGCTCGGGCTTAGTGTTCCAATGGCTTCCGCCCAGTCAGCATTCAAATAGACGGAGCCGTGCTGCTGCCCAGCGCCGGAAATAGTTTTGATTTGTTTTAAATCACAGTGCGCTTTCAGGTCTGCTAAAAGCAATTCTAAGGCATCCAACCACATCAAGGGATTAGAATACACTTCGCCTTCAACAGCTCCGTTCAAAAAGCCGTTCGGGGACTTGTATTGAGGTAACTGCTGACCAAAGTTTATGGAAGATTCGTAAACGAAGGTTCCGGTGTCCAAATCAATGACAACCGCTGATACGCTTTGAGTCGATGCATCGATGCCCAGAGAGAATGCCATATCTTAATTGCTTAGATGAATTCGTTGATCAGATTCTCGAGCATTTCTTGACGTCCGCTAGAAATTTGAGGCTCTCCATTGCTTAGAGCATATTTTTCTAATGCCGCAAAATTTGCTTTTCCGGATTCAACGGTTTCGCCGATGCCTGAGTCGAAGGTATTGTAGCGTTCGCTGACGATCGCATCTAAGCGTCCATCTTTTATAATGGCATCCGCGATCTTCAAGCCTCGAGCAAAGGCATCCATTCCACCAATGTGAGCATGGATTAAGTCAATTGGCTCGTGAGATTCTC